>CAZQJQ010000004.1:1640-51071 GCA_964593045.1 uncultured Clostridiaceae bacterium | reverse complement strand
ATTTTCCCGCAAATGTTTGAAAATTTTTAGGACATTTTCCTAAAATATTGACATACTTTTTTATATTTTTTTGTAATTTTTATGATTAATTTATGATAATGTCTTAAGTAATAATTTTTAAAAATGAAAATACAAAGTCATAGAGGTGACAAAATGAAAAAGGCGAATTTAAGAATAAATGAATTAAAAAAAATACACAGTAGTTAAAGAATTAGTTGAGTATCATGGCAATAAAAAGTGTGTTTCTTTAAGACAGGGCTTACACTACTAGACAAGTAAATCTTTTGATAATTAAATATAAGCAGAAAATATTCGTTACCAGAGAAGAAATAAAGATTTCAATAACCTGTTAAATTTTGTAGAGAATAAAATTCTACAGATTATTTGCAATTTGTAGAAAAAAAAGTAAATCTATGATAAAATACAGGTAAATATTTTTTTAGGAGAAATGCTATGAAAGAATTAGAAGAAAAAATAGTGAAATTTGCAGAAGATAGGGATTGGTTACAATTTAATACACCAGAAAATTTGGCAAAGTCAATTGCCATTGAAGCAGGAGAGCTATTAGAATGTTTTCAATGGAATAACAATTATAATAAAGACGAATTGAAATTTGAAATTGCAGATGTTATGAATTATTGTATTCTTTTGTCTCATCAAATAGGAGTAGATCCTAAACAAATTATTTTAGATAAAATGGATATATCAGCAAAGAAATATCCTATAGAAAAAGCTAAAGGAGTAAGTACAAAATATAATAAATTTTAATGATAGAGAGTTTAAACTAAAATAAAATAAAGCATTTAATAAAAAATAAGAATGTAAAAAAATATAATGAAATGCATGAAAAATTATTTAAAGAATTAATAATAGAGATGAGAAAAGATTTTTACGAAAAAAGAGAAAAAATTTTCAAATATTTATTTGTTGGGAGGATTTATAAAGAAAATAATTAATGGGGGGCAAATTATTATGATAGTATATGAAGCAACAAAAGAGCTATTTATCAATGATGTAATAAATAATCAAATAGCTACTAGAATAGAACAATTATATAGATTAAGGGTTGGACAAAACGTTAATCCAAGGGAAAGAGAAGCTTGGAAGAATTCTATGATGTATATGAATAATGTATTAAACGATGTTAGTATTCCAAATAATAGTGGAATAGCAATAGAATTTAAAGTTCCATATACTTCAAAAAGAATAGATTTTATTATAACTGGAAGAGATAAACAAGGAAGAAATATTGCAATTATAGTTGAGTTAAAACAATGGACAGAGGCTGAAATTGTTAAAGATCAAGATGGTATTGTTAGAACTTTTACAGGTGGTGCAATGAGAGAGGTTGCTCATCCATCTTATCAAGCATGGTCTTATGCTGCATATATCGAAGATTTTAATGAAAATGTGCAAAGAGACAATGTGAAATTATTACCTTGCGCATATTTACACAATTATGAAAATGTCGAACCTAAAACTATACTATCAGACAATTATAAAGATTATATTAAAAAAGCTCCTATATTCATTAGTGGAGATGCTCTAAAATTAAGAAAATTTATTAAAAAGTATGTTACAGAAGGTGATGATAAAGAAACATTATATTTAATAGAAAATGGAAAAATAAAACCTTCTAAATCATTACAAGATTGTATTGCAGGAATGGTAAAACAAAATAAAGAATTTATATTATTAGATAATCAAAAAGTAGTATATGAAACAGCTATGGCGATGGCAAAGAAATCTAATGAAGACAGCAAAAAAAGATGTTTGATAGTTAAAGGTGGACCAGGTACAGGAAAAACAGTTTTAGCAATTAATTTATTATCAGATTTAACAAACAAGCCATATGAGATGGTATGTCACTATGTTACTAAAAATGCGGCACCTAGAGCTGTATTTAAATCTAAATTAAAAGGAACTCAAAAAATATCAAAAATAGATAATATGTTTAAAGGTTCAGGAATATATACTGAATCCAGAAAAGATGATGTGGCAGTAATTTTGGCAGATGAGGCACATAGATTAAATGCAAAATCAGGAATGTATAAAAATCAAGGAGAAAATCAAATAAAAGAAATTATAAATACTGCAAAGTTTTCTGTTTTCTTTATTGATGAAACACAAAGAATAGATATTTATGATATCGGTTCAGTTGCTGAAATCGAAAAATATTTAGATGAATATGGAGTAGTAGGAGAAGAAAGAAAAATATTAGAACTTGAGTCTCAATTTAGGTGTAATGGTTCAGATGGATATTTAGCATGGTTAGATGATGTGCTAGAAATAAGGCAAACAGCCAATAGTAATGGATTTGATATTGATTATGATATTCGAATTATGGATAATCCAAACGATGTAAAAAATAAAATATTGAAGTTAAACAAAATAAACAATAAGGCAAGAATAGTTGCAGGATATTGCTGGAATTGGATTAAAGAGGGTAAAAATGATACCAATATTTATGATATTGTTATACCAGAATATAACTTTGAAATGAGTTGGAATTTGGGAAGTAGTTCAACATGGGCAATTGATCCGGAATCAGTAAATGAAGTTGGATGTATACATACATCTCAAGGATTAGAATTCGATTATGCAGGAGTAATAATTGGCAAAGATTTGAGATATGAAAATGGAAAGATAGTAACTGATTTTACTAAAAGAGCAGGTACAGATAATTCTTTAAAGGGAATTAAAAAAATGTACAAAGAAAATCCGGAAAAAGCTTTAAAATTAGCTGATGAAATTATAAAAAATACATATAGAACTTTAATGACAAGAGGTCAGAAAGGTTGTTATATTTATTGTGAAGACAAGCCTTTAGCTGAATATTTAAAAAGAAGAATAAATAGATGCAACGGAATTACTTATTCAATTGATGAAGATGAGTATTATACAAATTTGGGCGTTGCAGAAGAAAGTGAAAAATATAGATATTAATAGAAAAAACAAAGTGCGATTTTTACAATTTAAAGTGCAAAAATTGCACTTTAAATATTGATATGGTTTAATGTCAAATGTTGGGGTTCAAATTATTAAAAATAACTTGAACCCCAACATTTATTATGCAGTCTGAGTTCCAGTTATAAAACAATTAATGGCTAACTTTTTATAACTATTATTATAATATTTATACTTTATTTTGTGTCGAAAATCAAAAAAAATTATCTAGATAGTTCGAATATCATCGAAAAATGTTGATATTATTGAAAAATTTAATTCAAAATGTTAAAATTTAGAAGGTGGTACGTATAATGGTTATCTTCATTGAATTTTTATTCTATTTAATTTTTTTCATTATTAAGTTATATTCTCTTTTGGACAAAAAGTGGTTATATTCAAAACAAGGTAGCAAGCTTGAAAAATATATTTCACAAAAAGGTCTAACAAATATAACTTGCAACTTAGATAGGCAAAATAACAATTTTTTTTCTGAGATTATTAGTTCATTTATGTCTTTTAAATCATTATACGGTTGTAAGCAAGTTTTTACCATCTTGCTTACAGGAGCCACAATTTTTTCTTTAAAATATTCAATTGTATATAAATATTTAAATTCTAATTTTTTTGTAGTAACTATTTTTAGTAAAAAAATAGATATTATTTCTTCTTTTAATGATTATATCCCTTTATTTAGATTTCTATATTATTTATTATCTCTAATATTTATATTTTATATTACAAATAGCATTTATATTAATTTATATAAAAAGAATCAAGCAAAAGAAAATTTAAGTAGTGATAATAATAAATATTTTATTAATTTTGGAAAAATAGATAATATGAATATTGGATTAACGCTAAATGGATTATTTCAAAATCTCCTTATAACAGGTAGTATAGGAAGTGGTAAGACAAGTAGTGCAATTTCAAATATAGTAGATGAGCTTATATCTAAAAATGTATCAGGATTGATTCTAGATATAAAAGGAAATTATATTGAAACTATAAGAAAAATTGCTAGAAAATACTCTAAAGAAGAATTGGTAGTAGAAATATCTATTAAAAGCAATTTTTGTTATTGCCCTATTAATAATTCAAATATTTCAACTACTAAACTTGCACAAAAAATGAGAAAAGTACTTACTTTAATATCAGATAACAATCTTTCTGATAGCTTTTGGCTTGATAAAGCAGAACAATTTATTAAAGATTTTATATCTTTAATAAAGATATATAACAAAAATATTAATTTTTTAGAGATACATAAATTAGTGTGTGATAATAATTATTTAAAAAGTAAAATAAAGGAAGTTAAGTCTTTACTTTTAAGTAATAATTATAACGATGATGTTATTTTTGAGGTACAGCTTGCTATTAATAATTTACAAAATGAATATCTAAATTTAGATACAAGAACAGTTGGAATTATAAAATCAGAGATAACTAGAATAACTAGCTTGTTTACTAGTAGCTATAACATAAGTAAAAAGTTTGATTCTACAAATGATAAAATAGATTTTATGAGTAATAAAATTTATGTATTATCAATAAATATGGCAGAAGATTTTAAACTTGCAAAAGTAATAGCAACATATCTAAAATTAGATTTTCAAGAGCAAGTTTTACTTAGAAAAAATTTTGAAAAGCCTATATTTTTTATATGTGATGAATATCAAGAATTTGTAAATGAAGAAGATGCACATTTTTTATCATTGTCAAGAGAATTCAAATGTATAAATATTGTGAGTATGCAAAGTTATTCATCTTTAATTAATAATATAAAAAATGAAAATGCTGCTAAGGTCATAATTCAAAATTTAGTAAATAAAATTTGGTTTAGAAATGATGATATATATACTGTAAATGAAATTATAAAACAAATAGGTAAAACAATAAAGAAAAAGTCTACACTTAGTATATCGGAAGGAGGTCAAGATAGTAAATATAATTTGTTTTTTAAAAAATTTAGCAGTTTTAAATCAGGAATTTCTGAATCATATTCTCTAGCTGAGAATATTGAGTATAAGTATAACGAAGAATACTTTACTCAAGAACTCAAGACTTTTGAGGCTGCAGCAATTATATCAGACGGAGAAAATATTGATTTTTATGACAAAATAAAATTAAAAAGATGGGAGGAAGAATATGAAAAAAAGTAAAATTATTATAAATAAGATGTTTATAGTTTTTGCTATATTATTTGTTTGTATAGTAATGTTTAATAGTATTTTTGCGGCAACAGATCCTACGCTGGTTACTAAATTAAATACTGCTTTTAAGAAGATACAAGGATATTTAGTAAAACTTTCCACACCTATTGCAGGACTTGCAATAGCAACAGGGGTATTAATGAGAAAGTTAAGCTTTGGAAATGAAGAAAAAATGATAATGGGAAAGAAAGTTATTGTTAATGCAATAGTAGGATATGCAATAATTATGTCTATTGATCTTATTATAAAATTCGTAGAGGCACTTACTTAATATGCAAGCAAATGATATATTAAATAATTTAAATGTTATATCTGAAAAACTTTTTAAATCGGTAGAAGGACAAGTATATGAAGTTCTTGATAATATAGTTTGTATAGGCCCTAATATATTAACAGAAGAACCTCTTAAAAATATTTTTTTTGAGGATAAAATAAACGGAGTAGTTATAATAGCAAATAGCTTGATTCTTTTTTACTTTATATATTATATTTTTTTGCAACTTATATCTATGTATAATGGCAAACCAATGGATAATACATATTTATTTATGCTTAAAATTATTGTTGCAGTTTTATTAATAAATAATAGCTATTATATTTGTGAACAGATATTAGAACTTTTCTATACATTTACAGAAGCTGTAAATTTGCTCGGAAAAGATATTGTAAAAAATGATGTTACGTTTGAAAACTTAAAAGAAGTAATTCTATCAATAGATGATTTTATGAAAAATGATTTGATAAGTTTAAATGGACTTATAAAAGGAGTAGTGTCTTTTGGTATGTTAAATATACTTATATCGTTTGCTATAAGATATGTAACAGTTATTTTTCTTGTTATTGTATCTCCAATTGCAATAAGTTGTATGAGTAGTAGTATAAGTGTAGGAATATTTAGAAGCTGGGTTAAATTATTTGTTGTTAATATGTTTGTTCAAGTTATAACAAAATTTATATTAATAATTCCATTGATGTATAAGGAAATAGATACAATTATGTTTAAAATTATATTAGTAGGAAGTATATATTTGTTATATAAAGTGAATAACTTTACTAAAGAATTTCTTGTAAAAATAACAGATGATATCAAGGTCGGCAAAAATTAGAAGTGGAGAGATTTTATGAATAAGAATAGATATAACCTACAACCAATATATTTAAACTATAAAAGGAATAACAAATGGCTTGGAATAATTGATTATAAAACATTAAGTATAATACTAGGTATCGCAGCAACTATTGTAACTATTCTTAGTAAGATACAGATTGATATGATATATAAAATATATTGTTTCCTTTTTGTTATTATCCCTATATCTGGAATAATACTAATTAATTTAAATAATGAGAATGCTATAGAGTCTGTTGCTATAATACTAAAGTATATTTTTTCTAAAAAGAAACATGTGTACTATACAGATGCAAATTTTAAAAATTGTATGGATGAATATGAAAAAAGCAAATTAATAAAATATAATAATATAGTGCAGTAAAACATTAAAGTAAATTTAGTCAGAACTTTTTAAATAATATATGTTATACTTGTTTATATATTTTGCTAATGTATAAGTTTTTAACTCAGTAAGTATTGTAAAAACTAAAAACAAATGATATAATTTACTAAAACAAGTTAAATTTGTTTTAGGAGAGTATGTTTATGAAAATAGTACAAAAAGAGGATATAGAACTTAGTGACACTTTAGTTCCCGATTTGTTTATACTTAATCTTTTACCTGTTTTAGAGGGTATAGATGTTAAGTTATATATATACATGTTGCTTGTATCAAAAAAAGGAATGAATTTTGATGTAAAAGAGATTGCTAAAAAATTTTCTGTTACAGAGCAAGATATTTCTTTTAGCCTAGATAGAATGCAAATAGAAGGCCTAATTGAAAAAAATACAGAAGGTTATTATATAAAAAATATGAAGAGTGAAGAGATATGTAAATCATATACACCTAAAATAGAAACTAAAAAGACAAAGCAACAAACAGAAACTGAACAAAAAAGAATTGCTGCTGCTACTGCTATAAACGAAAGTTTTTTCCAAGGACTTATGTCTCTTGGCTGGTATACAGATATTGGAGATATGTTTGAAAAATATAAATTTTCTGAAGAAGTAATGATAGCGTTATTTCATTATTGTAAAGAAAAAAAATCTCTTTCTAGAAAGTATGTATATGTAGTGGCAGAGTCATGGTATAATGGTGGAGTAAAAACATTCGAACAATTAGAAGAGTATTTAGAAAAAGCAGAAAAAACGCAAAAAATTAAACAAAAAATATTAAAAGCATTAAGACTCAATAGAAACTTTACAAAGTATGAGGAACAATATATAGATAAATGGGTTAACGAATATAAATATGATTTTGATATAATTGAAGAAGCATTAAAAAGAACTGTATCAAAAACAAATCCAAGTATTAATTATATAAATGGTATTTTAAATAACTGGTATACAAAAAATATAAAGACCGTAGAAGATATACAAAAAGAAAGTAAAGTAACTACAAATAGGACATCTAAGTCAAAGTCAAATGGTGTAGATAAAATTGTTACTAAGTATCAAAATTATGAACAAAGAAATTATGATGATTTAGAATCATATTATGATAATGTGTAATTGTCAAAATATTAAGATGTGGCGGTGAGAAATTTGAATATAGATATGTATAGAAAATTAGTAAGAGAATATGATTTAAAAAGGCAAAGGAAAATAGATGATGCTAATAAAAAAACAGAAGAAATATATTCAAAAATTCCTAAACTAAGAGAACTTGAAGATGAAAAAGAAAACATTGCAATAGCTACAACTAAACTTATGTTAAATGCAGATGATCTTACAAAACAGGTAGAGATAGAAAAATTAGAGTTTAAAATGAAAGAAATTGACTTAAAATATGAAAAATTACTTGAAAAAGAAGGATATAATAAAAAAGATTTAGAACCTAATTTTGATTGTAAAATATGTAACGATACAGGTGTAATAAGTGAAAATGGTGTGTTGAAAAACTGTAAGTGTTTTACACAAAGCATGATTAATCAAGCATATAGACAATCTAATATAAATAAATTGGAGGAAGAAAACTTTAGTACATTTGATATAGGGTATTATTCCTCAAAGGCGGATAAAGAAAAATATGGTTCTGATAAATCTCCTTTAGAAAATATAGAATGTATAAAGAGAATAGCTGAAAAGTTTTGTAAAAATATAGCAAACAAAGAACAAAAAAATTTGCTTTTTGTGGGAAATACAGGACTCGGAAAAACATTTCTTGCAAATTCAATAGCAAATGAAGTTATAAATTCTGGGCAGACTGTTGTTTACCAAACAGCACCAAATCTTATGGATATGATAATGGAATATAAATTTTCATATAACAAAGATGAAATTTCAAAGAGCCAATATAATAAGATATTTCAGGTAGATTTACTCATAATAGATGATTTGGGGACAGAAACAATGACAAACAATAAATTTACTGAATTATTTAATGTTATAAATACAAGACTTCTTAATAACAAAAAAATACTTATATCTACGAATCTAACTTTAAATGAATTATATAAAGAATATGATGAAAGGGTTATGTCTAGAATAATAGGTAATTTTGTAATATGTAAATTTATTGGAGAAGATATAAGACTTAAGAAAAAGAAGATAACTAAATAAAATGAGGAAGATACAATTAAGTATCTTCCTATTTACCGTTTTTCTTGTTCTCTAACTTTAATAATTGAGAATATAAACTTTCTTCTCTTTCTGTTATGCTATCTGGCATTGATATATGTATAACTAATTTTAGATTTCCTCTAGTTTTATTTTCTGAAATGTATCCCATTTTTTCATAAGTTATAACTTGACCGTTTTGCATGTGCTTTGGTAAATCTATAGTTATTTTTTCATCTATATATTCAAGTCTATATTTTCCACCAACAACTGCAAGTGCAGGTGATATATTTATTTCTTTTATAAGGTCAAGGCCTTTTAATTTAAAGTTTTCGTTTTCTTTTATTTTTACATGTATAATTAAATCACCGTTTTTACCACCATTTTTACCAGGTATACCAAGAGCAGCTAAACGTATTTTATCACCATCTTTAATTCCAACAGGTACGTTTACACTAATTGTTTTAGAAGATGTCTTATGGTTTTTTATAGATATTTTCTTCTCGGTTCCAAAGAATCCTTCCTCTAAAGTAATTTCTAAGTTTGTTTCAATATCTTTTCCTTTAATTGGTTTTTGTTTTATGGTTTCTTCTTTTGGAGCGTTGTTTATATCTCCAAAATTTTGAGCCTCATCATCTTTTTTAAAACCAAGAATTGTAGATAAAATATCGTTTAAAACATTTACTCCAGATTTTATTTCATATTTTATGTTTGGTAAACTTCCTTCACTTTCATCTACACCATATTTATACTTAATAGCATATCGATCATATCTTCTTCTTTTATCTTCGTTAGTAAGAGTATCATATGCCTCGTTTATATCTTTAAATTTAGCCTCAGCTTCTTCATTATTTTTATTTGTGTCTGGATGATATTTTTTTGCTAATTTTCTATATGCAAGTTTGATTTCTTCTTTTGTGCTACGTCTTGTTACGCCTAAAATTTCATAATAGTTTTTTTGCTTCATATGAATACTTTCCCTCCACGACTATATTTGATATTATATCACAAATTACTTAAAATTCAATGATTTTTACTTGCTTTTTTCTTTTTTTTAAAGTATAATTACCTTATACGACAATTGGAGGTAATGTTAATGGAACAAGATAATGAAGTAAATGCACAAAAGATAATACCAGTAGATATAGATAAGGAAATGAGAAAGTCATATATTGATTATGCTATGAGTGTTATAGTTGCACGTGCACTTCCAGATGTAAGGGATGGATTAAAGCCTGTACACAGAAGAATATTATATGTAATGAGTGAACTATCACTATGGCCGGAAAAACCATATAGAAAATCTGCAGGTATTGTAGGTGATGTTATGGGTAACTATCATCCACATGGTGATGCTGCAATATATGATGCTTTGGTAAGACTTGCACAGGATTTTTCAATGAGATATCCACTAGTAAATGGTCATGGTAACTTTGGCTCAGTAGATAATGATCCGCCAGCTGCTATGAGGTATACAGAGGCAAAATTGCAAAAAATATCTCTTGAGATGTTAACTGATATAGATAAGGATACAGTAGATTATGTTCCAAACTATGATGATAGGCTAAAAGAACCATCTGTTTTACCAGCAAGACTACCTAATTTGTTAATAAATGGTGCATACGGTATAGCTGTTGGAATGGCTTGTAATATACCACCACATAATTTAACAGAAGTGGTAAATGGAATATGTGCACAAATTGATAATCCTGATATATCAGATGACGAACTTATTGCTATTGTAAAAGGACCAGATTTTCCAACTGGTGGAATTATAGTAGGAACTAATGGAATTAGAGATGCATATAAAACAGGTAGAGGTAAAGCTTGTTTAAGAGCAAAAGCTGAAATAGAAGAGGATAATAGGGGAAGATATAAAATAATTGTAAATGAAATACCATATCAAGTAAATAAAGCTGCTCTAATAGAATATATAGCAAAACTTGTTCGTGATAAAGTTATAGAAGGAATTTCAGATTTAAGAGATGAATCTGATAGAACAGGACTTAGAGTGGTAATAGAGCTTAAAAAAGATGCAAATCCAAATGTTGTTCTTAACTTGTTATATAAACATACACAACTACAAACAACAGTTAGTATGTTAATGTTAGCTTTAGTAAACAATCAACCCAAAGTATTAACATTAAAAGAAATATTATATCATTATATAAATCACAGAAAAGAAATAGTAGTAAGAAGAACAAAATTTGATTTAGCAAAAGCAGAAGCAAGACTACACATATTAGAAGGATTAAAAATAGCACTAGATAATATAGATGAGATAATTGCAATTATAAAAGCATCATATGATGATGCAGCACAAAGACTTATGCAAAAGTTTGGGCTTTCTGAAATTCAAGCAAATGCAATTCTTGAAATGAAATTAAAAACATTATCAGGATTACAAAGAGAAAAGATAGAAGAAGAATATAATAACCTACTTGCTCAAATAGCTAGATTTAAAGAAATACTTGAAAATGAGAGTATAGTTATGCAAATTATAAAAGATGAACTTACAGACATCAAAAACACATATGGAGATGAAAGAAAAACATTAATTACTCATGGTGAAGGTGAAATAGACATTGAGAGCCTAATAAAAGAGGAGACTAATGTTGTTACAATAACACATTGTGGGTATATAAAAAGAATAGCAGCAGATGTATATAGGAGTCAAAAAAGAGGTGGCAAAGGTTTAACTGCCATGAATACTAGAGATGAGGATTTTGTTGAAAGAATATTTATAACTTCAACTCATGACTATATAATGTTCTTTACAACAAAAGGGAGAGCATTTAGATTAAAAGCATATGAACTTCCAGAGGCTAGTAGAATAGCTAAAGGTACCGCAATAGTAAACTTACTTCAATTAGCACAAGATGAAAAAATAGCTGCTGTAATTCCTATAAAAGATTATTCTGCAGATGCATATGTACTTATGGCAACAAAAAAAGGAATTATAAAGAAAACAAAGTTAGAAGAATATAGCAATATAAGAAAAACAGGTATACAAGGAATAACATTAAGAGAAGATGATGAGTTAATAGATGTAAGATTAACAGATGGAAATAGTGATATAGTAATGGTAACAGCACAGGGACAATCAATTAGATTTGATGAAGCTGATGTAAGATCTGTTGGAAGAACTTCTATAGGTGTAAAAGGAATAAACTTAGGCGAAGAAGATTATGTTATAGGTATGGAACCTGTAGTATCAGATAAAGATTATATACTTGCAATAACAGAAAATGGTTTTGGAAAAAGAACAGAAGTAGAAGAATACAGACAACAAGGAAGAAGCGGAAAAGGTATTTTAACATATAAAACAACAGAAAAAACAGGAAATATTGTAGGTGTAGAAATTGTAAATGATACAGATGATATTATGCTTATAACAGATACAGGAGTTGTAATAAGAATAAATGTAAAAGACATAAGTGTACTTGGAAGAAATACTCAAGGAGTAACACTTATGAGAACATCCGACGGAGGAAAAGTAATTAGTATAGCAAAAATTCCAAAAGAAGATGAAGAAATATAGAAAAAGGCTCTTAGTCAATAGTTGGGGTGTAAATTTCAAAAAATGATTAGAGTTAGTAAGACTGGAAGTATTTTTTATTGCCAGTATTACATTTAAAATTATATTTATTATACAGCCAAAAACTTAAAGCAGAATCAGTATTTGACTCTGCTTTAAATATATTTATAGTAGAAGGATGCTAATCAATTAATGTTAACTAGTTTATTTTCTTCATACCTCTTCTTTACTTGTTTGTTTTTCAATTTTTCTACCTATTTTTAATATTAAATTATATAGTTTCCCTGTTATTTTTTTTATAAACTTTTCAAAACCAGACATTAATTCTTCTTCTGTTGTTATAAATTCATCATCTTTTTTAGACATTATACAAGGTTCTTCTAAAACAGCTACTTCATAACTTGAATTATCGTTTAAATCCCAATTGTTATTGCTGTCCATAAAACAAAACATTAAATTTTCTTTTGATGATATATCTATAGTTGTACAAAAACATTTTTCTTTACTGTGATTGCATAATGTCATTTCTTTGTTTCCTTTGTTGGTCCAAAGATTTCCAAATCCATAATGTATAAATAATTTTATATCTGCATTAATATTATCTTTAAGTTTGCCATAGTATTTTATTATAATGTTATTATCTTTGCAAAGTTTGCCATAGATTTTGAAAAATTCATTTTCATAACTTAACAAATATTTTCCTTCTTCTTTCATTAAATTTATACATTCACATTTATTAATTTCATCATTTTGCACAAATATCACCTCTTTTTGGATAAAGTTATATAATTTATGACAATAGTTTATCTTAAAAACAAATAAAATTCAACCATATTCTACAAAAATGACAAAATTGTTAAAAAGTAGACAATTATTTTACCAAATTTTATATAATTTTTTCCAAAGACACAAAAATGTTGACAACAAACCCCTTTTGTATTATACTTATCATATAAAAAAGAAAGAAGTGGTAGTATGGAATTTAAAGCAAATGAAAACAAATCAGTTAATATAGAAGTTGATTCAAAAAAATATTTAAGAAATGCAATTCAAACTCATTATGTTCAAATAGGAGAAAATTATATAGATATAATTGAAAAGTATGTTAAACCAATATATGAAGAAGGAGACATTTTATCTATTAGCGAAAAGATAATTGCACTATGTCAAAAAAGAGTTGTGTATAAAAAAGATGTAAAGGTATCATTTTTAGCAAAATTCTTATCAAAATTTGCTATGAAAACTGATGCGGGAGTTGGAGTTGACAGTCCATATAAAATGCAATTTGCAATAATGATAAATGGAAGACTGAAAGTGCTTTATGCCGCTATTATGGGAGGCCTTGGAAAGTTATTTGGTAAAAGAGGTGTTTTCTATAAAATAGTGGGACAAGAAGTAAGTGGACTTGATGGATTTTATGGTAAAGTTTTTGAAGATTATGCAGAATTTGGAATAAGAATACCTGAAAATCCAAATGGAGTATGTGATGAAATATATGAAAAATTAGGTATAAAAGCAATGATAGTTGATGCAAATGATTTAAATGTTGAAATTTTAGGAAAAGCCAGTTCCATAGAATTTAATGATGATATATTAAAAGCAATGATTAAAGATAATCCGGCAGGACAAAGCAAACAGCTTACTCCACTAATATTAATACGTGAAGATAAAGCTACAGAAGCTATAAATGCTGAAGAAATACAAACTGTGGAAGAAGTGAAATAAAATAAGTACATAAATATGTTAATGTTATAATTTAGAGATGATGATAGGGGGGATTTTGTGGATCAAGATAATAATTTAAATGATAATCAAAAAGAAGAAGATATAGATAATATAGAAAAAATACATAATGCTACTAGAAACACAGATGAACCTGCACAAGAAGATGTAATTTTAATTAATGGTAGTAACACAAATGAAAGAAAAAAGGATGAAAAATCAGAAGAGAAAAACAATATATCAGTAATTTATAAAAAAAAATCAAAAAAGAAGATCCTTGTTATATTCTTAGTTATTTTTCTTATTGTAATTTTACCTATTCTTGTATTTGCATGTTTAAATAAATTAAATGATACAATATATACAAATGCATATGTTGGAGATATTGATTTGTCTGGAATGACTAAAAGTGAAGCTATTCAACAAATTCAAAAAAATGTAACTAATGCTGTATCTGATTCTAAAGTTGAGATAAAGCAAGAAGGTAAAGCGATATATGAGGTTGAACCAGATGAAATAGAATATGAGTTAGATGTTGAAAAAACAGTAAATAATGCAATGCTTTTTGGCAGGGATTCCAATATTTTTATTAATAATTATAATATATTAAAAGCATTGATAATAGGTAGATATGATGTAACAAAATTATATAAATATGATGATACAAAACTAGATAACGTGCTTAAAAATATAGACTTAAGCTTAGAAAACAGATATGAAGATGATTTATATACAGTTGACTATACTAAAAATGTACTTAATATAAAAATGGGAAAAAGCGGAAATACAATAGATTATGATAAAGCCAAAAAAAGTATATTAGATAAAATGTCAGAAAATAAACATACTGTATATGATATAGAAGTTATATCAAAAAAACCAATCGCTTTAGATGCAGAAAAAATTCATGATGAAATATACAAGGAAGCAAAAGATGCATATATAGATAAATCGACGGACCCAGTTACTTTTGTAAGAGAAGTGGTAGGCATTGATTTTGATGTAGATAAACTAAATGAAGAATTACAAACTAAAAAAGAATCTGAATCCTTTGAATTCCCTTTAGATATAACTGAGCCTAAAATAAAAGAAGCTGATATAAATTATACGTTATATAATGATAAATTAGCAGGATATACAACATATTTTCCATCATCTAATACGAATCGTTCTAAAAATTTAGAGATTGCTTTAAAATATTTAAATGGAGTAGTGATTGAACCAGGTGAAACTTTCTCATATCAAACAGTAATTGGAGATACTACAACAGAAAAAGGATATTTGCCAGCTGCTACATTTAAAGCAGGTACAGTAGTTGATGAAATAGGTGGAGGAATATGTCAAACTTCTTCTACGTTATATTATGTTGCTTTAATGGCTAATATGGAAATAGTAGAAAGGCATGCTCATGGATTACCAGTTGGATATATAAAGCCAAGCCTCGATGCCACAATATATACAGGTACTTTGGATCTTAGATTTAAAAACACAAGAAAATATCCTGTTAAAATAGTCACTTCATATAGTGCAGCCGGAAGTTTAAATATAAGTATATACGGAAAAAAAGAAGATGTGGAATATGATATAAGTTTAACAAGTAATTATCTATATACAATTCCATATTCAACTCAATACATATATGATAATACAATGAATGAAGGAGAACAAGTAGTTGTTTCTCAAGGGGTTAATGGATATGCATCAGAGGCATATATAACAAAAAGTTTAAATGGTAATGTGGTGTCTAGTGCAAAATTATCTAAAGATGTATATAAACCTGAAAATGCAATCGTTAAAGTTGGCACAAAAAAACAAGAACAAACTCAACAACCAGTTGTAAATAACACTACAACTAATCAAGAACAAAATATAGAAACAACAAATGGTGAACAAATACAAAATTAAAAAAGATTAAATAAAATGAGGGTATTTAAAATACTTTCATTTTTTCTTTAGAAAATACATAAAAATTAACAAATTCGTTGATAATAAAATAAATATATAGTATAATTATTTTGAAAGATAATATATGATCAAAAAAGTGAGGTATGTATATGGAACCATTAATACAAATGAACAAATTTGAAATTGTAGATTTACCTGGAATGAGTACTTTAGCATTTATGGTAGAAGCTAGTATGGAGCAAAGTTCAGGATTATCACTTCAAAAGTTGGATCATTTAGAAATAGAAGAAGAAGGAAAAATTAAAAAAACATTTAATGTTATTGCTGATTCGGATAAACAATTAATACTTCTTCTTACACTTACTAATAACAAGGCTATTATTAGCACAGGTGAACTTACAGAAAAAGGATTTACACCGGTTGATAGGAATGTTCCTTTAAGTTATGGTACAATATTTAATCAAGAAGGGGTAGAACATAAAGAAATTGAATATACTCCTAATTTAAAGAGGCATTTTTCAATAATAGATACACAGACAGGAGAAGAAGTGAAGCCTACATTATATATGGATGATATTACACATACGGTAAAAGGAAAATGTAAGATTCTTCCTAGTAGGCCATATATTGTTTTAGAATTGAAATTAGATAAAAATAATAGTGAAAATTAAAATTATTTTATTTTTAGTTATTATATTATTGTATATAAAGGAGAAAGGAAAATATGAAAGATATAAGTTGGGATGAAGTAAATGTAAGAGCAGCATCTTTTGAGTATACACCTGGAAAAATTGTAATAAAAGATAGTAAAGAAGTTGCAAGGAAAAAGAAAAAAGAAATAGAGGATTTAGAAAAACAAGGCATAAAAGTTACTGATTTGGGCGTTGATAAAATAAAAGAAATAGAAAAACAAAAAGAAGAAGAAAAGCTAAAAATGGAGCAAGAAAAGAAAGAAAAACAAAAAGAAGAAAAAATGCCAGAAGACGAATTGCTTAGATGGTAATTTGAAATAAGAGGGGAAAAAATATGGATATACAAAGGTTAAAAAGTAAAATAGTACCTTTTTTAATATTTTATTTAATAGTTGATATTTTAATAGTAGGTACAGGAGTAGTTGTAAGTTCGCAGTTAGATACTTCACTTAATATAATAGATAAAATAAGTGCATTTTCTTCTAAATATATGTCTACACTTATAAATCCATTTGATGTAATATATAAAATTATAACAGTTGAGGGTTTATTTTCAAAGTTTTTATCTGCTTCATTTTATACCCTTATAATATTTATAGGACTTGTTGCTTATTGGTATGTTAAAAATGGAAGTAAACATGAATACGATGGAATTGAAAATGGTTCAAGTGATTGGGCAAAAAATGGAGAAGAGTTTGTTAAGTCATCAACAGGAAGAGAAATTTTAAACAGAAAAAATGGCTTTATACTTAGTAAAAATCATTATCTTGGTACTGATTTAAAAAAAGTTGAAATAAATAAAAATATACTAGTAATAGGTGGTTCTGGTACAGGTAAATCTGCATGCTATATTAAACCTAATATATTACAACTTCTAGGTTCGTATGTAATTACAGATCCAAAAGGTGAATTGTATAGAGAAACTTCGGGATTTTTGAAGTCAAATGGATATAAAGTAAAGACATTGAACTTAGTAAATCCAGAGTATAGTGATAGATATAATCCGCTTGCACATATAAGAGATCATAAAGATGTAGATATAATAGCACATACTATTGTATCTGGATCAGGAGGAGAAGATGGAGGAAAGTCTAGTGATCCGTTTTGGGATAATACAGCTACTATGTTACTTAAAGCTTGTATATACTACGTAATATCTATGTTGCCAGATGAAGAACAAAATCTTTCTAGTTGTTTAAATATAGTAAGAGCTGGCGGTGCGGATGAATCTGTATTTACTAAATTATTGGTAGAAGAGTTAAAACCAGATCATCCAGGAAGAAAAGAATATGAAGGAATAAGGCTTGGTGCTGATCAGACAAAACAAAGTATAGCAATATCTTTAGTATCAAAACTAACTCATTTTGATACTCCAAGTATGATGAATATAACTACAACAAACGATATTGATTTTGAAGAATTAAGTGATGAAAAAACAGCTCTTTTTGTTATAACTCCAGCAGAACATGGAACATATAATTATATACTTACAATATTTTTTAGTCAGTTGTTACAAATATTATATTCACAAGCAAATAGAAATGGTGGAACTCTTAACAATCAAGTATATTTACTTCTTGATGAATTTGCAAATATAGGTCAAATACCTGATTTTAATAAAATACTTAGTACAACAAGAAGTTTAGGAATAAGTATATCAATAGTTGTACAAAGTATAGACCAATTGGAAGGACTATATAAAGATACATATGAAAATATAATTGGTAACTGTGATACACAGCTTTTCCTTGGAAGTCAATCAAATAAAACATGCGAGTATATTTCTAAAAGTTTAGGACAAAAAACTATAAAATTCCAGTCTAAATCTGTATCAAAAGATAAAGAAGATAAACAAAAGCAAGGAGTATCATATAGTGAGCAAAGACAAGCAAGAGATTTAATGACAGTAGATGAATTAAAAAGAATGAATAATAATGAAGAAGTATTACTTGTAAGAGGATTAAGACCAATTAAAGCAAAAAAAGCTTGGTACTATAAATATCATCCAATGAAAGATGTAGTAAAACTTACTGAGATACATAATATATCTGAGATGCCAAAACCAGCAGAAGTAGAAATAAGGACAATGGATGTTATGGGATACTTAGAACAAAGAATGAAAAGAGCAAAAGAGTATTTAGCAAATAAATCAAATAGCGAAAGTGAAGAATCCTCATCAGGTCCAGCACAAGTCATTGAGAATACTCCTAACGATGAATTTGATTTACAAAAAGAGTTAGAGAAAAAATTTGATGAATTGTTTGGAAAATAGCAAAGAATACTAATCTTGGATAAAAGTTCCAAGAGAAATTACAAAGTTATTTTTGTAAACATGTATAGCTTCAACTTGTAATTTATCTGTTAGTAA
Organism: uncultured Clostridiaceae bacterium; assembly: GCA_964593045.1. Classification (GTDB taxonomy): domain Bacteria; phylum Bacillota; class Clostridia; order TANB77; family CAG-465; genus JAOAHC01. Next base: position 32,017 of record CAZQJQ010000004.1, on the reverse strand, counting down.
TAATATTATTACTAACAGTTTATTTATATCTATGTCACTAATATTACAACCATCAGGCAAATACGATCTAAGATTACTGAAAATATTATCCATATGTGCACCTCTACAATATATACTAATATATATTTAAATAGTTGTAATTTTATGAAAGATGTAGTATAATAACCATATAATTGAGGTGGATTTATGAAAAAAAACAATAGATTTTTATTTATTCTAGGTGCATTTATTGTGGTTGCATTAATAGTGTTAGTGTATAATTACATACTTGATACAACAGGAAAATTAAATCAAGGTAATTTTAGAATAAACGATTTTGTTATTAAATCTACAGTTGGCGTTGAAGAAAAAGAAGTTGAACAAGAAGGAAATCTATCAGATATGGCATTTGATCTATCACAAAATAACACATTTGCTATACTTGTTGCAAAAACAGAAGGCTCAGAAGCAAAAGAAATATATATTGATAATGTGTCTGTAACTATGCCAGAAAAAAAGGGGGAACTTACACTTTCTCAAGCTTCAAAAGAGACAAGTTATGATTTATCTAATTTACAAGAAAAAATACCTATTGAAAAACAGGAAAAAGATTCACAATATTATATAGAATTAAATATAAATAACAAAAATTTTGTTACTGAAAGTAAAATAGCAGAAGGAGTAAATAGTGTTACATATGACGGAACCATTTTAAATATTATGAATATAAAAATAAGTGAAGTTAAGTTTGAAATTTCCTTTGATTTGAATATTATTGACTCTTTAGGTAAAATAAATAAATGTAAAATTGATGTTACTTTACCTTCAGATACTATTATAAGTAAAGGAATAAGTGTGGAAAGACAAAGTATATCTTCATATAATTTCATAGTAGAATAAAAAAATATTTAAATAATAAATATACTTGAAAAAATAAAAAAAATAGTGTATAATTACCCTATCATCAAACAATAGAGAGCTGTGAACCTTGTCAGGTCCGGAAGGAAGCAGCAATAAACGGTAAACTCTATGTGTTTGATGTCTTTTGTTATAGGAGGTGTTTATGTCATATATAGCGTTATATAGAAAATACAGGCCAACAACTTTTAATGATATAGTAGGGCAGCAAAATGTAACAACAATATTAAAAAATCAAATAAAAGAGGGAAAGATATCTCATGCATACATTTTTAGTGGTAGTAGAGGTACAGGGAAAACATCTGCTGCAAAAGTTTTTGCAAGAGCAGTAAATTGCTTATCTCCAGTAGATGGAGAACCATGTAACAAATGTGAAATGTGTAAAAGCATATTAGAAGGTAATTCTACTGATATAATAGAGATGGATGCTGCCTCAAATAATAGTGTAGATAATATAAGGCAAATAAGGCAAGAAGTTGCATATGCTACAGTAGATGCTAAATATAGAATATATATAATAGATGAGGCACATATGTTGACAACAAGTGCATTTAATGCATTACTTAAAACATTAGAAGAACCTCCTAAAAATGTAATATTTATATTGGCTACAACAGAACAACATAAAATTCCTGTAACAATACTTTCTAGATGCTTAAGATTTGAATTTAATAAAGTATCAAAAGACAATATACAAATAATATTAAAAAAAGTATTAGAAAGTGAAAATATCCAGTATGAAGAAGAGGCACTAGAATATATTGCAAAACTTGCTGATGGAGGAGCAAGAGATGCACTTAGTATACTAGATAGATGTATAGCACAGTCAAAAGAAAAAATTAAAATAAAAGATATAGAAAATATAATAGGATTAGCAGATAAAGAATCAATAGATGAATTAACAAATAGTATTTTAAACTTTGATAGTATATCATCAATTAAAGTTATTGACAATATTTTAGATAAAGGGAAAGATTTAAGAGAATTAGCATATAGATTAAGTGAGAAGTTTTTAGAACTCTTAATAAATCAACAAAATAGTGATAATACATCAAAAGAAAGATATATATATTTAATAGATAGACTATCAAAATTAGACAATGATATACGAAATAGTTCAAAGCCCGCTATACTATTTAAAGCAACAATTGTAGAAATGTGTAATATATCAATCTTAAAAAATGAAAAAGAAAAAAATGCTATAGGAGAAAAAAATATTGAAAACAATGATAATAACGAGTATATAGATATGCTATTTAAAAAAATTGAAAAACTTGAAGAGAAGGTTTTATCATTTGAAAAAAATATAGGGGATATACAGACAAAAAAAGGTGAAGAATTTCTACAATCAAATACAACTGAAGATACTAATATTAAATATGAAAAGAATAAAGATACTTCAAAAGAAGATATATGTAAAAAAGAATTTAAAGAATCAGAAAATTTTAAAAATGAACTATGTTCAAGAGGTAAAATAACAACATATTCCGTACTTGCAAAAGCAAAAATGTTTGAAGATGAAGAAAATATATATATTGTGACAGATAATTCGTTTGCGTATTCAAGATTAAAATTAGATAGCTCTAAGCAAGATATAATTGATACATTAAAAGAAAAATATAATATACAAAAAGAAGTAAAAATAATTTTAAAAGAAAAAAAGAGTTCTTCTGTTTCAAAAATAGAGGAATGTTTAAAAAATTCAGATATAGAATTTAAACAAATAGATTAAAGAAAGGGTGATTTAAATGGGTAAATATGGAGGTTTCCAAGGAGGAATGGGAGGTTTTGGTAATATGCAAAACCTAATTAAGCAAGCACAAAAAATGCAAACAGATATGCAAAAAAAACAAGAGGAGATTGCGGTAAAAGAAATTGAAACTTCAGCAGGTGGTGGAGCCGTTGTTGTAAAAGCAACAGGAAATAAAGTTATAAAAGAAATAAAAATTAATCCTGAAGTTGTAGACAAAGATGATGTTGAAATGTTACAAGACTTAATACTTACAGCAGTAAATGAAGCACTTACAAAAGCAGATAGTATGATGCAAAGTGAACTTGGACAATTTAATGTTCCAGGGTTATTTTAGATAATGGGGTAGATATGTATTCAAATGCAATTAACAAATTAATAAAACAATTTGAAAAAATGCCAGGTATTGGCAATAAATCTGCAACACGACTTGCTTTTTATATATTAGAATCAGATAATAATGTAGCAAATGAACTAATAGAAACAGTAAAAAATGCAAAGGAAAAAGTAAAATTTTGTTCAAAATGTTTTAATATAACAGAAGAAGATCCTTGTGAAATTTGTTCAAACTTAAAAAGGGATGACAGTATATTATGCGTTGTAGAAAATGTAAAAGATGTTGTCGCAATGGAAAAGACACATGAATATAAAGGAAAGTATCATGTTTTGCATGGCGCAATATCACCAATGAATAATATTACAGCAGCAGATATAAAGATAAAAGAGTTGCTTGAAAGGTTAAAAGATGAAAGAATAAAAGAAGTTATTCTTGCCACTAATCCGACTATAGAGGGAGAAGCAACAGCAATGTATATTTCCAGATTAATAAAGCCACTTGGAATAACCGTTACAAGAATTGCACATGGAATTCCTGTTGGTGGAGATCTTGAATATACTGATGAAATAACTTTGATAAAAGCATTAGAAGGAAGAAGACAAATGTAAAGGAGGTGGTTTTTGCCACCTCCTTTATTGCCTTTTTCACATTTTCTAATATTGTCTTTCGTGAATAAAAGGCAAATTTTAAAATAACTATATATTAACTATATATTAACTATATATATAGCTATAAATATTATTTACAATTTATTGAAATATATACATAATATATAATTTTTTTTAAAAAACATTAATATTATTGTGTTATTACAAAAAACTTACAAAAAAATATAAAAATTTTAACAAAAATATAGCAAAAAAAAAAGTTTATGATATAATTTATATATAAATTATATAATAGAGGTGTATATATATGGATGAAAAAAGAATTTTAATAGTAGATGATGAAAAACCAATCGTTGATATTTTAAAATTTAATTTAGAGAAAGAAGGATATGAAACAGTTGTAGCATATGATGGAGAGGAAGCGGTACAGACTGCTTTAGAATCAAGGCCAGATCTAATATTATTGGATGTAATGTTACCTAAAATAGATGGATTTACAGTGTGTAAAAAAATAAGGCAAACTCTTAGTTGTCCAATCATAATGTTAACAGCAAAAGAAGATGTTGTAGATAAAATTATAGGACTTGAGCTTGGTGCGGATGATTATATGACTAAACCTTTTAGCATAAGAGAATTAATCGCTAGAATAAAAGCAAATTTAAGAAAACGTAATGTACAAGAAGAGGAGCCAAAAGAAGAGAAGTCTTCACAAATTGTTATAAAAGATATGATAATAGATCCTGAAAGATATGTTGCAATAATAGATAATAAAGTTATAGACCTTACAATAAAGGAGTTTGAACTTTTAAAACTTTTATCATCTACTCCAAATCAAGTATACACTAGAGAACAAATTTTAAGATCTGTTTGGGGATATGATTATTATGGTGATGCAAGAACTGTTGATGTTACTATAAGAAGATTAAGAGAAAAAATAGAGGTATCTTCATCTAATCCAAAGTATGTTCTTACAAAAAGAGGGATGGGATATTATATCTCTAATAATTAGGTTATATTTAGGAGAAACATATGAGAAATTCATTAAAATTAAGTAGTAAGTTGCTGATTGTCTTTATGGTAGTTATAACATATATAACTACTATTCTTCTATTTACCAAAAATATAATTAATTTTGATAATATGTTTGCAATTCAAAATATTATTTTTCTTTGTATATTGATAATGGTTTCTATTACATTATCAACAATCATGTTAAATATGTTTCTTTTTCCTATGAGAAAAATAGAAAAAAGTATGAGGAGCGTTGCTTCAGGTAAAATACTTGAAACTAAACATCTTAAAAATTATAGTAAATATTTAGAGACTGATGAACTTATCGCCGCTTATGATGATATGATGCAGATTATAAAGAAAAACAGTTTTGATTTAAATAGTCAACAGAGTAAAACCGAAATAATACTTGAACATATGGCAGATGGAGTTATAGCATATTCAGTATCAAAACAAGTTGTACATATGAATAAAAGTGCAATGAGATTACTTAACATCTCTACTTTAGAAGATACTTTTGATAAAGTTGTTTCTCGACTTAAAATAGATATTGATTTTGATAAAGTAATGTATTTACCTAATTATAAAAGTATAGAAGCTAAGGTAACGGTAAAAGATAATGTACTAAATGTAGTATTTGTACCATTTTATAGTGATAAATTAATTCCAATGGGTGTCATAATGGTAATAAGGAATATTACTGAAAACGTTAAACTTGATAATATGAGAAAAGAATTTGTTGCTAATGTATCACATGAACTTAAAACACCTCTTACTTCTATAAAAGGATATTCGGAAACAATAATGAATGGAAATCTGACTCCTGATGAAACAACGAAGTTTTCTAAGGTTATAAACCAAGAGGCAAACAGAATGGATAGACTTGTTGCAGATTTATTACAACTTTCAAGATTTGATTACAAAAAAGTTAGTTGGAAAAAAATGATGTTTTCTCTTGATGATTTAGCTAAAAACATATGTGAAAAAATGAAATATAACGCGAAAGAAAAACAACATAATTTAGAATGCGTTGTTACGGTACCACCACCAAGAGTATATGCAGATAGAGATGCAATAGAGCAAGTTATTGTTAATATTATAAGCAATAGTATAAAATATACTCCAAATGGTGGAGATATAAAAGTATATCTAGGCTGTGTAAATGAGAGTGCATATATTAAAATAGTAGATAATGGTATTGGAATACCTCAAAAAGATCTACAAAGAATTTTTGAAAGATTCTATAGGGTGGATAAAGCACGTTCTAGAGATATGGGAGGAACCGGTTTAGGACTTTCAATAGTAAAAGAAATAATAGATGGAAATAACGGTACTATAGATATACAAAGTGAAGTAAACAAAGGAACAGAGGTAATTATTACATTACCAACTAAAATAGGAGAATATAAAAAGGAAGGATAGTATGAATTTTTTTGATACGCATGCACATTATAATGATGAAGTATATCATGATGATTTAGAAAAAGTATTAAATGAATGTAAAAAAATAGGTGTACAATATATTGTAAATGCAGCATATGATTTAAAATCCTCTAGGGAAGCAATAGTACTTTCAAATAAATATGATTATATATATGCATCTATTGGAATACATCCACAAGATATACAAAAAAATAATATTGATGAATTATATGATATATATAATAAACAAAACAATGGTAAAATAGTTGCAATAGGAGAAATTGGTTTAGATTATGCTTATGGAAATGATAATAAAAAAGAACAAATTTTAGGGTTTGAAAAACAAATTGAGATAGCTAAAACATTACAGTTACCAATAATAATACATTCAAGAGATGCTTCTTTAGATACATATAATGTTATAAAAAAAATAGATAATAATCAAAAAGTTTTATTCCATTGTTTTCAACCATCAGATGATTTAGTAAGATTAGTGCTAGATAGGGGGTATATGGTTGCATTTGGTGGAAATATTACATATAAAAGAAATGAAAGTTTTAAAAGGTATATAGAAAGTATACCAATGAAACAGATTGTTATAGAAACAGATTCTCCATATCTTTCTCCTGTACCTTTTAGAGGAAAGAGAAATTCTTCAGTTAATCTTAATATTATTTGTGAGAAATTAGCAGAGTATAAAAATACTGATAAAGAAGAGATTGCAGATATTACTTTTAACAATGCAATAAATTTTTTTAAAATAAAATGAAAATATATGATATAAAATAGATAAACAAAAATAATCAATCCATATAAGCATGCAAAATTGAGTATTACATATTATATGGGCTGATTATTTTTGTTTTATTTTTTCTTTTCTTTTTTAACTCTTTATTTCTTAAAATTTTCATTTATTGTTTTTATAACATCTGACATTATGGCAAGTTGTCTATCAGAATAGTATATTTCTTCTGGTTCTTTAGCAATATTATCTAAAGATTCAGCAAAAAGAGAATCTATACTTACTTTTAAAAAATTAGATATTTTTATTAAAGTTTCAACACTAGGTAATTTTAGACCTCTTTCAATATCCCCTAAAAAATTTTGAGATATTCCAATAGATTCTGCAAGTTTTGTTTGTGTTATATTTTTATCTTCTCTTATGCTTCGTATTTTTTTCCCAAATGAAATTTTATTAATTATATTTTTAGCCATATATTCCACCTCATATATATTATTAATATATAACAAAATGAAGGTAAATGGAACAATCTATAGAAGATAAAATAATTCTTGTAGAGATAATTATCAAATTTATTATGTTAAAATAACAATTATTTTTAAAAAACATATAATCTATATCAATATAGTTATTTTAACTATATTAAAAGTTTGTTTAAAAAAGTAAAAAACCTCACAATTTTGTGAGGCTTATACATACTATAGCGAATAGTAAAAATTTAATTTTTTTTATTCTACTAAGGTTTTATGGGCTTCTTCAGTAAGATAAAAAATTGAATCAGCTCCATATATCCTAACTATATTTTTTAAGGAAATATTGACATTGTCATCGTTAAATTCAATTATTTCCCTAATCCGTATAGTTTCCTTTTTTGGAAGGCCTTTATGAATATATGAGATTGATAGGCTATCATCTCCTTTTTTGTCTATTGTTATTTGTTTCTTCTTAGAGGAATTTACTTCCCCTATAACTTTATACACAAAACAATCTTTAAGACCTCCTTTTATCATAATTTTTTCCTTCCTAGCGAACGAAATTTTCATTTTGTAACCTCCTAAAATTTTTTAAAAGAACATAATTAAATATATATATATTTTAACACAAAATGACATGTTTTTCAATAAATGCATGATATATTGTTGACTATAACACTTATTTTTGATAATATATAACTAGTTAATATATATGTTATCAAGAGTGGACGAGAGAATCGGCTTTTTGACTCCACAGCAACCTGTGTAAAACAAGGTGCTAATACCGACAAAACTTATGCGTTTTGAGTGATGATTAAAAGATGATTGTAGGCTCTGCGTATATACGTGGAGCTTTTAACATATATATTTATATAAATTATGAAAGGTGGTTATATTATGAAAAAATTATTTACATCTGAAAGTGTAACAGAGGGTCACCCAGATAAATTATGTGACTATATATCAGATAGTATATTAGATGAATATTTATTGATTGATAAGAATTCAAGAGTTGCATGTGAGACAGTAGCCTCAAAAAACAAAATATTTGTAACGGGAGAAATTACAAGTAAAGCGGATTTAGATATTAAACAAATTATACGAAGATGCATAAAAGATGTGGGATATGGGGATAAAAATTTAGATATAGATCCTTGTTCTTGTGACATTGAGATAAATATTTCAAAACAATCACCTGATATTGCACTTGGAACGAATGATTTAATTGGAGGAGCAGGTGATCAGGGAATAATGTTTGGATTTGCATGTGATGAAACATCTGATTATTTACCTTTTGCAATATATACTGCACATAAGCTTGCTAAAAGACTTGCATATGTAAGAAAAAATAATATAATAGATTATTTAAGACCAGATGGGAAAGTTCAAGTCACTGTAGAATATGATAACATGGTCCCTATAAGGATTGATACTGTTGTTATATCAACTCAACATGAAGAAGATATATCCCTTGAAAGATTAAGAGAAGATATATTAAAATATGTAGTATTTAAGGTTGTTGATAAAAAATATTTAGATAGTAACACAAAATATTATATAAATCCAACGGGTAGATTTGTAGTTGGTGGGCCACTTGGTGATAGTGGACTTACAGGAAGAAAAATAATTGTAGATACATATGGCGGTTATTCAAGACATGGTGGTGGAGCTTTTTCAGGAAAAGATCCGACAAAAGTTGATAGATCTGCTTCATATATGGCAAGACATATTGCAAAAAACATTGTGGCGAATAACTTTGCTAAAAAGTGTGAAATACAGATAGCATATGCAATTGGAGTTGCAAAACCAGTTTCTGTATATATAGATACTTTTGGTAGTGCAAAGGTAGAAGAGGAAAAATTATTACAAATTGTTAATGATAGATATGACCTTACCCCTAAAGGTATAATTAAATATTTAGATTTAGATAAGCCAATATACCAAAAAACAAGTAATTATGGACATTTTACTAATCAAGAATTGCCATGGGAAAAAGTAGAAGAAATAAAATTATGCTAATCACTTAAATTATATACTAATATTGTAATAATATTTTTCAAATATAATATAAGTATATAAAGAGGGGGAATTAGAATGAATAATATATACAATAAATCTTGTAACTCACCATTTTGTATGCCAAATGCATTAGGTTATGAAAATATGTATGGACCATTTAATATATGCCCATATTGTAGTGGTTATGGTGGTTGGTATAATATGGGTGCGCCATGGGGATTTATGAATCAGTTTGCACCGAATACATGGCCTAATATGGGTTATGGAAAAAGGGGAATGAATGAGTTAGAAAAAGAGATAGAGTTAAAAGATTATGGGGCAAACCCTTTTGTTATAAACATAAACGAGGCAACTTTAGAAAATACTAATTATAGGACGGCAATATGGACAGGAAAGTATTTACAAGCAACTCTAATGAAAATAGATGTGGGGGATGATGTAGGACTTGAAATACATCCAAATACTGATCAATTTTTAAGAATAGAAGAAGGGCAAGGAATTGTTAAAATGGGTAAAACAAAAGATAATCTTGATTTTGAAGAAGAAGTAAAAGATGATTATGCTATATTTGTACCAGCGGGCACCTGGCATAATGTAGTAAATACAGGGTATAAACCAATAAAGCTATATTCTATTTATGCTCCACCTCATCATCCTCATGGTACAATACATAAAACAAAAATGATTGCCGAAATGGAAGAAGGTCATTAAAAAAATCAAGCTACATTTGTAGCTTGATTTTTATACACATATTTTTAGATTATAATAATTATTAATTTTGTCTGTTATTTTTATTATGTCTTTATATATTATACAATTATTAATCTCGAATTTTATAATATATATACCTTTAGACAATGAAAAAAATAGATATTCACCATATTTATTAGTTTGTGTATCATAAAACATATTTGTTTCTGTGCTGTATAGAGAAACTATAACATTAGGTACTTTTCTTTTGAAACATTTGTTATATATACTACCACAAAGAATATTTATACTATTAGGAGAGGATGTAATATTTAAATTAACAATTACATTCTCTTTTTCTTTTACTTGAATAATATTTGATCTAATTAATATATCCATAGTGTTGTTCCATTATGCACTTACAGATAATTTTGCTTTTATAACATAAGAATCAGGGACAACATTACTAAAAATATACCTTCCGTCACTATTTGTAAAAGTATAGTCAATTAAAGTCTCAGGAGTTTCTGATGAGTCTATAGTATATAATCCTACAAATGCATTTTCTACTGGGTCTGAGTTTGTATCTGTTATGATACCGGAAATATTGCCATTACTACTACTTGAATCAGCTTCTAAAGATATATTTTGTGCACTTTTTTGGCTTGTAGTAAGCTCTATTCCTTCTTGTATAGTTGAATAGTATCCAGACTTATTTGCTGTTAGGGTATATGTTCCAGTTGGGATGTTATATATTACATATTCGCCATCAGCAATAGAAGCTGTTGTTGAAAAAGTTTCACCGGTAGAAGAATTTTTCAATGATACATTTGCACTTTCTATTGCAACATCACTTGTATCTGTCACTATTCCATAAACTGTATTTAAATTTTCATTATCATTAGGTGTTATAACTAAATTAATAACAGAAGGAATTAGTATATTTGCTGTAAATGATTGTGAGTCAGATGTTGTATAGCCATCTTTTGATGCAATTATTGTATAGGTTGTACCACTAGTTAGTCCAGATATTAAATATATACCAAGTAGACTAGAAGTAGTAGAATCAACTATGTTACCAGATGAATCAAAAACGGTTACTGTTGCTCCACCTAAAATTGAACCAGATATACTTGTATCATATACTGTACCAGATACAGATGCAGTAGATAAATCTTGTGCTGCATCAAGTGTTAAATCTGTTGTAACATTTCCTCCTGAAGTAACGTTTAAAGTACTACTTTGCTTTAGTTCTAATGAATCTTCAAAATCCACATAAATCACCTTCCTAGTTATATTATATTGGACAACTTATTTTTTGTTCATAAAAACCAGTAATTATATTACTGGTTTAGGTTATAACATACAAAAATTGTGTTTAAAATTAGATTATAGCAATAACAAACAAGCTAATTATTTGAATATGAAATATATGTCCAAGTTTTTCCAAAATCATATGATTCATATTTTAAAAAGCCTTTCCCACCTTTATAGTCCCCATCAGATCCTTGATAGATATTTAATTTTAAGACATTGTTTTCTAACGTTGGTAAAGTATATGAGTCGAATACTTCATTTTTCTTTATATTATTTCCATTAGTAAAAGTTTCTAATATATCATTGGATACAATATCAATTTTTTTAAATGTTTTACCACCATCTGTAGTCATAAGTAAATCCGAAGAGTCACCACTTTTAGAAGGATCTTCAATAAAACCAATATCAGTAGATATAAATAGGTATTTTGCATCTATATTTACTGCTATATAACCATCGCTATTTTGTGTTTGCAATTTCCAGGTATTTCCACCATCTGTTGTACTATATATTTGTAAAGCATATGTCCCCATAGCTTGATCCCCAATTCTTATATCAATACCTGATTGATCATCAAAGTATTTATATACTGATGATAGAGAAGACTGTTCAGGCAGTTTTGTTGTTGTATTTGATTCTTTTTTACTTTCTCTTATATCTAATGTAAAGGCTATAATCACGGGTACAATAAAAGCTAAAATTACAAGGAAGACTTTAAGAATTTTTTTCATTATTAATCACCAACTAGATTATACACCTAATATCTGAAAAAGACAATTAAATAAGTTTTCGTATTTTTCCTATAATTAACATTATAACGGGTAGACCAATTGCTAAAACTAAGTTTGCTGGTAGTACAACATATTTTGAAAAATTATATATTTCAAATATATTAGAAGACAATAGTTGAGAAAAACTGCAGGTTATAAGTACAATAGGGGTTACTAGTTCTTTTCTATATGATAGTGAAAATGTCCTTTTTATTAAGTTAGATAATATGTATATAATTGTACAAAGCATTGTAAAATCAGTAACTATCCAAAATGATATAAGTAGCGATTCTAGTCTTTCTAAGGTTTCTATCACATTAATATTTTTAAAAAACATAAAAAAGGCCATATTTAATTTAGTTGTTAAATTTGCACCAAATATTCCAACGGTTACAAGCACGGATATAACAGCAAGACTTGTTATAAATATACACAAAATTGGAAAGTGTTTTTTTAAATTATGCCCGTCAGAGACATAGTTATTTAAAAAATATATATAAGTTATATATGACCAAATACCAAGAAGAGGTAAAGTGGAATAGAGTATATTTGATGTATCATCAAAAGTTACTGGCAAAAAATTTATAATGTTCATATCTGGTATTGCTATTATAAAAGAAAACAAAATAAATATTATAAATAATATAACAAAAAATTCGTTAAATCTTCCAAAGTACTTTATTTTATTTCTTGTTACAATATATGTACATATAAGTATAGTTAATATGAAAAACTTTGTTGGAGTAGTTACTAGTATTGTTGATTCAAATCTTTCAGCAAAATATCTAACATATGTTGCAAGCATTACAAAAAGCCATAATATGAATATACAGTTTACAACTTTTCCAATAGGTTTTCCAAATATAATAGAGTATATTTCATCTAGAGGTTTATCAGGATATTTTTTTATTATTGCACTTAGAATAAATAATAATAGTATAAATGGTATTAAAGATATTATAGGAGTAAGCCAAGATGCTTGCTTTGCACTTTCAACCACATATTTTGGAACCACTCGTATGATAGATGAACATATACCAACAACAAACATTATATGAAGTTGTCTAATACTAATTTTGTTATTTTGTATATCCATAATTACGCTCCTATTTTTAAAAATTTAAATAATAATGATATAAAATCAGATTTATATTCATGTGAACATGTAAAGCAACCAAGTGCTAGTGCTATAACAGATAGTATAGAAAATACAGCAATATCTTTTTTACTTTTATTATTTTCTTTTTTTATTAATTTTAAAAAATCAACTATGGTTAAAGTAAAGAAAATCATTAAAAATATTTTCATATTATCCTCCACTTTGTATATTTAAAAGGTCATAAGTCCTTTTAATTTTAGAATTTACTTTTATTTCAAATTCAGCATTTAGCATGTTTTCTAAAAAATCCTCTTTGTTTTTAGAATATTTAAAAGGGTGTTTTACTAGATAATGGCTACGTATATTTAAAAAATCACATTTATATTCTTTTACCTTTTCTATAGTTTTTGTAAGTTCTGTTTTTACAATTTCAGATAATCTATCTTCTAAATATATAATTTTTTCTTCCGTAAAGACATCATCAGCTGTTGATATTTGTTCAAAGTTATTATCCATATTTGTTGTAATTATAATTTTCTTTATTGTATCACCATCTAGTTTAAATTCGTATGTTGTAGAAGAACATAATATAGTAAATGAAATAATATCATTGTTATTATACAATAAATTTATATTTGTTTGTCCCTTTTTATTTGTAAGTATATTTGCAGATATAGATTCTGGTATAGTTAAATATCCAACTAAAGTTTTTTTCTTAATAACACCGTAGCCAGTAAAAGTAAATATTGATTTACTTCCTTCATCTTTTTGCATTGAAGCATATTGAAATCCTTCAATATTTTGAGTAGTTTCTATTTCATCTGAATATTCAGTATTTTCTTTATCTGATATAATACCAATACTTGGAATGAGACCTGCAGAGCAATCTTCCGATAATATTTTAAGTAATTCTACTAATGATGTAGGATCAGAAATATTCTTTTCATCATTTTTTTCCATGTTCTCCATTTTTTTACCAATATCATATTTTGATGTAGCAACCTCATATAGAAAGTCTTTTGCACTAGAACCCTTTGTAATATATACATTTGTATCTAATCTAACCTCACTATCTCTAGCATTAAAATCTATTAAAGAGGCAATATTGCTTTTTGCAAATTCTTCTCCAATTAAAAATTGTTTTATATGTGAACCTGTAAGGGATCTATTTATATAAGTTTGAAAAGATCTAATTATATCAGAAAAAGAATATCCTTTTGCACTAAATACAAGTCCACTAGACTCAGATTTTGTTTTACTGGTTCCTTCGCTTTTGCTATTAGCAGATTCATCTTCTCCTGTACGGAGTACGGTTTGTTCTATCATATTTTCGTCATCTTCTACTTTATCCATACCAATTACTTTTACGAGTTCAAGCTCAGTAATTTCTTTTTTTTGTGGCATGATTTCTTTATTAAATAATGCAAATATAGGGACAAGAAGTATAAGCACGATCAACTCAACGTTTTTCCTTTTCATATTCAATCTCCTGTTCTTTTTCAATATCACGCATATCTTTCATTGGATATCTTGCTACTGTATCAATACTTAAGTTTTTTCCTTCATTAGATGCGAAAGGGGTAAAATATGGGATACCTAGGGGTTCTAAAGTAGATAAATAATAGAATAATAGTATGAGTCCAATAGTTGTTCCATATAGGCCAGCTATTCCAGATAATATAACTAGTGCAAACCTACTAAGTCTTAAAGCATTGGAAAAGTCTTGATTGGGCATAAGGAAACCAGCTATTCCAGTTATTGCTATTATTACAACAACGGCAGGAGATACAAAATTTGCACTTACTGCAGCTTCACCTATTATAAGACCACCGACAATAGAAATTGTTTGACCTATAGTTTTAGGGAGTCTAGTACTAGCTTCAATTAGTATTTCAAAAGATAGAAGCATAAATATAACTTCTAAAATGACAGGAAAAGGTGAACCTTGTTTACTCCTTATAATTGAAATGGCAAGATCGGTAGGTAACATTTCTTGATGAAAGGTGGTAATTGCTATATATAAAGCTGGTGTAAGTAATGTTATTAAAAAGCAAATATATCTTAAAATTCTAAGTATAGTACTGACTGCGTAATTAGTAGCATAATCTTCTACTGCTTGAAAAAACATATTAAACACAGCTGGAAGAATGTATACGGTAGGAAAGCCATCAATAATAGCACAAACTTTACCATCCATTAAATTTGCAACGATTTTATCGGTTTTCTCAGTATAAATCATTTGAGGAAAAATAGAATATTTATTATCTGCCATTTGTTCTTCAAAATCAGCAGGCGCAGTTATTTTATCTGTCTGTATATTTTTAATTTTATTTACAATTGCTTCTAAAACTTTAGGATCGACTTTTTTGTCTATATACATTATTACTACTTCAGTTTTAGATAATGTACCAATTTCAAATGATTTAGATTTTAAATCGTTTGTATGAAGTCTATTTCTAATAATTGCAACATTAACTTTTAGACTTTCTATAAATGCTTCTTTTGATCCCTTAATTATATTTTCATTGTTAGGCTCTGTTATACTTCTTTGAGGAACTTTTTTGACTTTAATAGTAAATGCTTTACTTTCAGATTTATCATCAATTAAACAAATACAACCATCTAAAATGTCAGATATAGCGTCATCTAAATTCTCACGGATGTTAGTACATAAATGAGGAATAAGGCCATCTTCAATCTTAGAAAAAATATCATATGTAGTAGTATCATCTTTAATATTTCCTTCTTTTTTAAATTTTTCTAAAACAATTGGTTTTAAAATATCATCATCAATTATTAATTGGTCTACAATTCCTTCCATATAGTAAATAGTTATAGTTTCTTTACCAAGATATATTTCTTTTATTTTAAAATCATTACAATCAACAAAACTATTTTCTATATTTGATTTGCTTATACTTGTATCTAAATTAGAAGTATCTTTATTTATTCTTCGCCTTCTTTGTAAATATCTCCAATTATCTAACATAAAAAACTCCTTTAGTTACTAATATTATGGCTAAAATCAAGGCATATATTCAAATTTTTTAAGTAATTTAAAAAAGAAATTGAATATTTAAAAAAAACAATGTATAATTAATATATAGGAAAGAGGAAAAGTATGGAGATTTTAGTAGGGTTATTAATACCATTATTAGGTACAACTTTAGGATCAGCAATGGTGTTTTTTATGAAGGACAAATTAAATCAAAAATTTCAAAAGTTATTACTTGGATTTGCATCAGGAGTAATGATATCTGCATCTATGTGGTCGTTACTTATACCATCAATTGAAATAGCAGAAAATCAAAATGTAATATCATACATACCAGCATCTATTGGATTTATGTTGGGAATGTTGTTTTTGCTTCTCCTTGATAGCTTAATACCACATTTACACTTAGATAGTAAAACACCAGAAGGAATAAAAGCAAAATTAAAAAAATCTACTATGTTAGTTTTGGCAGTAACCATTCATAATATACCAGAAGGTATGGCAGTAGGAGTTGTTTTTGCCGGTGTGTTATCACAAAACGTTGCAGTATCACTAGCAGGAGCATTTGCACTTTCAATAGGTATAGCAATACAAAACTTTCCAGAAGGTGCCATTATATCAATGCCACTTAAAAACAATGGATTGTCTAAGAAAAAATCATTTTTGTTGGGAACATTATCTGGTGTAGTTGAACCTATAGCTGCAGTTTTTACTTTATTGCTTACAGGAGTGATAAACAGTGCATTGCCATATCTATTGTCATTTGCCGCAGGTGCTATGATATATGTTGTGGTTGAAGAACTTATACCAGAGGCACAGACCGGTAAACATTCTAATATTGCAACTATAGGAGTTGCAGTTGGTTTTGTAATAATGATGATACTTGACATATCACTTGGATAAAAACATATAAAACATTAAAAAAGTAAAGTGTGTACTTAACTTTTAATTCAATCAAAATATATAAAAGTCAACAAAAATGATAATCGTTTTCATATTTGTTGACTTTATGTATATATTGTAATATAATACTAATGTGTTAGAAGGTGATTAACATAGAAAATATGAAAATATATAAAACTAAACAGAAGAAAGCTATTTTAGATTTTTTAATGAAACATAGTAATAAACATTTTAATATAAAAGAAATATACTTAAACATTGCTAAAAATGGTGATAATGTTGGTAAAACAACAGTGTATAGAAATGTAGAAAAGTTAGTAAAAGAAGGTTTGGTTAAAAAATTTGTTTTAGATGATACTAATGAAAGTTGTTTTCAATATTTAGGTAAAGATAATTGTAATAAACACTATCATTTAAAATGTGAGAAATGCATGAAAGTTATTCATTTATCAGAGAAAGAAACAAGAGATATAGAAGGCTATTTTAATAACAATTGTAATTTTAAAGTCGATGCAGAAGAGACTATATTTTATGGTATATGTGAGTCATGTGTAAAAAAGTAAGTGGGTGAAAATCAAGTGAATATTAATGACATAGCTGTTATATTTATTTCTATTATTTTAGAGGCAATTCCTTTTTTGCTATTAGGTTCTATTATTTCAGCTTTAATACAAGAGTTTGTTTCTGATGCAACTTTAAAAAAAATAATACCTAAAAATCCAATACTTGCTTCATTTGTTGGTGTTCTTCTTGGCTTTTTTATACCAGCATGTGATTGTGCTGTTATACCGGTTGCACTTAGACTACTTAAGAAGAAAGTTCCAGTTAATGTATGTGTATCTTTTATGCTTGCATCTCCAATTATAAATCCAGTTACACTTGCAAGTACTATATATGCTTTTAGAAGTACGGAGCCAAAATTAATACTATATAGAATTGTTGGTGGAGTTGTAATTGCAATGATAGTTGGACTTGTCGTTAGATTATTGACAAACCCCGATGATATATTAAAAGAAAATTCAGATAATTTAGAAGGCTGCTCATGCTCGCATTCATGTACATGTGATCATGAACATCATGCTAATAAAAAACATAGTAAAATGTATCATGTTTTGATACATTCAAAAGAAGAATTTTTGGATATTATGAGATATTTATTACTTGGTGCATTAATTACTGCATTAATTCAAGTATTAATTGTTAAGTTAAATATACAAATTACAAATATAAATAGTGCATTTCAAAATGGGGTTATGATGATATTTGCATATATACTTAGTTTGTGTTCAACAGCTGATGTATTTGTTGCGAAAACATTTTTGTATGAAGTAAACAATTCAGCAATTCTTGCTTTTTTGATACTAGGACCTATGATAGATATAAAAAATACAATTGTATTATTACAAAGATGTAATAAAAAATTTGTTTTAAAACTTATATTACTTATATTTATAACGATATTTATTTTAACATCAATAATTAAACTATAGGAGGAAAAAAGTGAAAAATAAAAGTTATAGAGTGTTGTTACTAATTTTTTTTATAGCCGTTATATTATTAATAATAATAAATGGTACAATTGGAAATTTCGTAACTCCTAAAATGTCAATATACATATATATTTCTTTACCTATACTATTTATATTTCTTTTAACAGAAATAAAAGAAAGCGGAAAAGGAGAAAAAAGAAAAGTATTAAATATTATTTGTATTTTACCACTTGTTCTTGGAATAATAGGACAAAAAGGAGTTTTAAGCACAGAATATTTAAATTATAGGGCGGAGAGTAGATTAAATAGTCAAAGACAAAGTATGTCTAAAGTTCAGGATACAGTAGAAAATAATGTGACAAATGAAAATAATGAAAATGTCGAAGAACAAAAAACAGATGAAGACCCAGTAGAGGTAGCTAGCCAGAGTACAGAACAGGCAAAACAAGAAGAAAATATAGAAGATTCAGATAGTGAACAAACTATAGTAAATCAACAAGTTAACAAAGAACCAGACATAACAATAAAAGATGCAACATATATAAAGGTACTAAATTCTATGTATGAAAATTTAGACACTTATGTAGGTAAAACAGTACGAATACAAGGCTGTGCATTTAGAGCAGAAGGTATGGAAAAAAATCAATTTGCTATAGGAAAATATTATATGTATTGTTGTGCTGTTGATATGACATTACTTGGATTTTTATGTGAGTATGATGATTATGAAAGTATAGAAAATGATAAATGGTATGAGGTAGATGCAACAATACAAGATCATGACTATGTAGATACCTACGGAACCAAAATAAAGGAACCTATATTTATAGTAAATAGTATAAAAGAAATTGAAAAACCAGCAAATACAATTGTGTATGATTAAAGTATATCTTTTTTAACACTATATAAACGATAATGTTTATATAGTGTTTATTTTTCTATTTATATGTTTTTTGTATTTTTTTGTTTTTTTAAAAAAGTATTGACAATTGAGTATATATTCAACTATAATATAAATATAGTTGAGTGTTTACTCAATTTTGGAGGTATGCTATATGTCAAAAAATGAATTTACATGTGATTGTAACATTATACATGAAGAAGTTGTAAAATATATATTAAGTGAATTTCCTAATAATGAGAAATTCAATAAAGTAGCTGATTTTTTTAAAATACTAGGAGATACTACACGTTCAAAGATAATATGGGCATTGTCTAAAAAAGAAATGTGTGTATGTGATATTGCTAATGTACTAAGCATGTCAAAATCCTCAGTTTCACATCAGTTAGGTACACTTAGAAGATCTAATTTTGTTAAGTGTAGAAAAGAGGGTAAAACAGTATATTATTTTTTAGCTGATGATCATGTTAAAAAATTATTTGCACTCGGTTTTGAACATATTGCACATAATTAATATAGAAAGGAGATATAATATATGAAAAAAACAATTATATTAAAAGGATTGGACTGTGCTAGTTGTGCAGCAAATCTAGAAGATAAACTTAAAAAAATACAAGGGATAAAAGATGCAAGTATAAATTTTTTAATGGGTAAACTTAATTTAGAACTTGAAAATGAAGATACTGAAATTTTAGATAAGGCTATAAAAGTTATAAAAAAGGCAGAACCTAGCGTAAAGATAGAAATGTAGGTGTATGATTTTGAATAAAGATTTAGTAAAAGTTATTGTTTCGTTTATTATTCTTGTTATAGTGACAATATTTAATTTTAATAATGAATTTTTATCTATCTTGTTATATGTTATATCATATGTAATAGTAGGTTATGAAATAATCTTTAAAGCTCTTAAGAATATATTTAGAGGGAACTTTTTTGACGAGAATTTTTTAATGAGCCTTGCTACAATAGGAGCAATATTTATAGGCAGTTATGGAGAAGCTGTAGCTGTTATGCTATTTTATCAAGTTGGTGAATTATTTCAAAATTATGCTGTTAACAAGTCGAGAAAAGCTATTACAAGTCTTATGAATATACGACCAGATTATGCTAATTTAAAAAACAATGATAATATAGAAAAAGTAGAGCCAGGTCAAGTTAAAATAGGGGATACAATTGTAATAAAGCCTGGAGAAAAAGTACCTTTAGACGGTAAAGTTATTTTAAATAGCTCAATGCTTGACATGTCTGCTCTTACAGGAGAATCTGTCCCAAAAGAAATTAATGTGGGAGATGAAATTTTAAGTGGATGTATTAATATTTCTGGAGTTATAGAGGTAGAAGTAACCAAAAGTTTTGGAGAGTCTACGGTAACTAAAATATTAGATTTGGTTGAAAATTCTAGTAGTAAAAAATCAAATTCTGAGAATTTTATAACAAAGTTTGCAAAATATTATACACCTATTGTTGTGTTACTTGCTGTTCTTATTGCATTATTACCACCACTATTATTTCAAGATGCGGTATTCTCAGATTGGATTTACAGGGCACTATCATTTTTAGTTGTTTCATGTCCTTGTGCTCTTGTTATATCAATACCACTTGGTTTTTTTGGAGGAATAGGAGGAGCTTCAAAAATTGGAGTATTAGTTAAAGGGAGTAATTACTTGGAAGCATTAGCTGATTCGGAAATATTTGTTTTTGATAAAACAGGTACTTTAACTAAAGGAGTTTTTGAGGTACAACAGATAAATTCAGTAAGTTTATCAAAAGAAGAGTTATTAAAATATGCAGTATATGCGGAGAGTCATTCTACTCATCCTATATCACAATCATTAAAAAAAGCATATAATCAAGAAATAAACCAAAAATCTATTTCAACTGTAAATGAGATTGCAGGTCATGGAATTGTTGCTAATATTGACTCACACATTGTTGCAGTAGGAAATGAAAAGTTAATGAAAAAAATGAATATATCATATGAAGTTCCAAAAGATGTAGGAACAATAGTATATATAGCCATAGATAATAATTATTCAGGAAACATTGTTATATCTGATGTTATAAAAGATGATTCAAAAGATGCTTTAATTAAATTAAAACAAGAAGGTATTAGAAAAACCGTAATGCTAACAGGAGATTCAAATCTAGTTGCAACCAATGTAGGTAATATTCTTGGGATAGATGAGGTATATAGCGAACTTCTACCTGTGGATAAAGTGGATATATTAGAAAAACTATTCAAAGAAATATTACCAAAATCGAAACTTGTATTTGTAGGTGATGGAATAAATGATGCTCCTGTTTTAGCAAGGGCAGATATAGGTATTGCAATGGGTGGACTTGGCTCTGATGCAGCAATTGAAGCTGCTGATATAGTAATAATGACAGATGAATTATCAAAAATCATAGAAACCATGAAAATATCAAAGAAGACTCTTAGAATAGTAAGAGAAAATATATGGGTAGCATTGATTGTAAAAGGGTTAGTACTGATACTTAGTGCATTAGGTATATCCACAATGTGGCAAGCAGTATTTGCAGATGTCGGTGTTTCGATAATTGCAATAATAAACTCACTTAGGGCTTTGAAAATATAACAGAAGTCTAGCTAAGAATATTAGCTAGACTTTTTGCTATGGTAATTCACCAACTTTAATAATTGTTAAATCAATGGATACAGGTAAAGCAGCAAGAAGTATTAAACCAGTTGTTTTGTTTACCAATTCTATATCCACGGGTGAAGTAACTGAAAATAATGCACTACCATATAACAAATCTGTACCAGTAATATTATTTGATAGAAAATCAGAATATCCTGTAACTTCTAAACCAAATATATAGTCTGGTGTTGTTGTAGAACTACATCCAGATACAGCCCAAGAAGCATGATAAATTCCATTTTCTGCTATAGTTATTTGACCTGTTACTGAATCATATGTTATACCGGTAGAGTAGTTATTTACTACATTATTAAAAATAACTGTTTCATCCTCTACGAAAGAAGTATCTCCTCCTGTAAGCTGTATTTGAATAGTTTCTACTCCAATTGGCCCAGTAGGTCCGGTTGGTCCGGTAGGTCCAATATCACCTTGTAAACCTTGAGGTCCAGTAGGTCCGGTTGGTCCGGTAGGTCCAATATCACCTTGTAGTCCTTGAGGCCCAGTAGGTCCGGTTGGTCCGGTTGGTCCAGTAGGTCCAATATCACCTTGCAAACCTTGAGGCCCAGTAGGTCCGGTTGATCCGGTTGGTCCAGTAGGTCCTAATTTATTTGGTGGACAAGGACATATTGGATTATTACAACAATTGCAATCTTTGAAGTGACAATTCATATTAACCCTCCTTCCTAAAAGCATATTTATGCCTATAATATTCTATTTTAAATATGCATGTTGTGTTACATTATTATAATGCATAAAGAATATATTCTGTTGGTAAGAGTTTTCCACCATAATATCTTATATAAAATTTATATGAATTGTCGTATTCGTGTATAAGTTTTGCAATTTTCCATAGATGATTGTTGCTATGATATATGCTAATAGCAAGTTTAGGGTGATATTTTATTATCGTATTTTTGCATCCTATTATAGCATTTTCTTCACCACCTTCTATATCCATTTTTATAAAACTAATTTTTTCACAGATATCTTCATCTACTGTAACAAGCTCTATTGGCACTTCACCTTTACTTTGTGGCTTTGCTATATCAGATATTTTATTATCCACAAACATTATTCCTTTTTTATTACTTACTCCTTTTTTTATTATTTCAACATTATTAATACTAAATTTTTTCATATTGTCTTCTATACATTGTATATTTTTTGGTATTATTTCATATGTATATATTTTTTTATGCATGTCTTTTCCATATGATAAAGTGTATGAAATTATAGTGTCTCCAATATATCCACCAATATCTAAGAAAACCTCTTCGTTTGTTACATTAATTAAGTCTAAATCAAAATATTGCGAATAGTTGTTATCAATTATCTTTTCAACTTTAGCATAGTCTAGTGAAAACCAATAGTATATAACTGTCATAATTATTTTTTTAGATCTGTTATCTTCCATATGGTTATATAACCATATGATATTATCCATATCGTTATATAGACTTCTTGCATTGTTTTCAATTAATTCATAGTTGTTATTTTCTATATCTATAGAGCCCCATAACATATGTTTATTATAGAAATTTGTAATGCTAGTATATATTTTTGGTTGCTTTTTACTTACATATTCAAAGTTGTGTTTTATACAATTGAATATATCTTCATAACTTTTATTTTTTAAAAAGTCTATCATGTTATTGAACATTCTGTCTATTTTATTACTCATATAGCACATCCTCTCTATCACCTTACTTTTTATAATTTTTACCTAGATATTTTCAATATATAATTTGTAATATATATTGAAAAGTAGTAGTGGTTAGTATATAATAATTATATATGAAGCAATAGTAGAAGATATGATATGTAAAATTTTTTAATAGGGGTAATAAAATGGAAAAAATATCAATAGGTTCAAAAGTTTACATAGGTGATACAATAGAAGGAATAATATGCACAGATCCAAAAAAATTCAAAAATTTTTATGCAATCTATGCTGATATTATAAAAAGTACAAGCCAACATATTTGCTGTGTGAAAAAAGAGGAATACAGAGATAAAACTATTGCTCTAGTTCTAAGGGATAAAAATAAAATGATGGAGATTGGTTTTGATACTAATGAAAGAAGAGCTATATATTGCCATGAAATAGGACATTGTTTTAGTGAAAAACAAAAAAATTCATCTAATAAAGAACGTCTCATTGAAGATGAGGTGGATAGTGATACATTTGCAATTAAGGAATGTGGAATTGATCCAGAGGTTATGATGAGTGCTGTTAAGAAGACATATAAATACTATATATCTGAAATTAGGAATACTCCTAATATAACTATAGAGAGAGTAAATAGATATATAGAGGAAATGGATAAGAGGGTTTCTAATATAAAGAAATACATTTATTTGAAGAAGTGTAAGTAAATATATAATACATATCTATTATATATATGTATAATGAATAGGAGAAAGCAATGCAAAAGAGAAGAAAAAAATTTAAAAAAAAGAAAAAACCACTGTTGAGTATTAACAATTACAATATATATCCAAGATTTTTTGTTATTATATTTTCTTTAATAGCAATTATATTACTTTTAAATATATTTGTTAATAAAGAAAATAAAGCTGTTGAGACTATGGCTTTGGTAGATGACAGTAGTAATGAAGATATTGATTCAAGTTTAGTAGAAAATTCTACATCACAGTTTAGTGATATATATTATTATGTTAAAGATAATGAAAGTAGATATGAAGAGTATAAAAAGAAAAATAGTGATTTATCAAATGAAGATGTTGTATG
Organism: uncultured Clostridiaceae bacterium; assembly: GCA_964593045.1. Taxonomy (GTDB): domain Bacteria; phylum Bacillota; class Clostridia; order TANB77; family CAG-465; genus JAOAHC01. Next base: position 7,181 of record CAZQJQ010000004.1, on the reverse strand, counting down.
GATGGTAAATCAAAATTTAGATTGTGAATTTTATAGTACTATAAATATAATAGAAGATGTTGATTCTGAACTTGTACTTGTAAATAAATACAATAAATTGCCTGATGATTTTGTACCTAAAAATTTGGAGCAAGTAGGAGGAGGACAATATTTAGTACATGATGCTAAAGAGGCTTTTTATGAGATGCAAGCTAGTGCAAAATCTGAGGGACTTCAAATAGCTGCTGTGTCTGGATATAGAAGTATAGCAGCACAAAATGAGTTATATCAAAAATATGTAGAAGAGGATTCACAAAGTAATGCTGATACATATAGTGCAAAACCAGGATGCAGTGAGCATAATACTGGACTTGCTTTAGATATTGCTGATCCTTCTGGTAGTATTTTAGCTTTTGAAAATACAGATGAGTCAAAATGGATAGAAGAAAATGCATATAAGTTTGGTTTTATAATACGTTTTACAGAAGGATATGAAAGTATTACAGGATATATGTATGAACCATGGCATCTTAGATATATAGGTAAAGAGGCTGCAAATGATATGAAAGAAAAAGGAATAAATACATATGAAGAATACTATGAAAAATATGTAAAGAATAAAGTATAATAGATAATTTTTTAGATAGTAGCTAAGCTTTAGAATTGTCTAACAAATGTAGGGGGATGACTTTTGAGTTATCCTTTTTTTATTATACAATAAAAAAGGAAAAATATAAAATGTAGAAATTTAATTAAATAAGTAGAAATTAGTAGAATTTTATGATAAAATACAAGTGGTAAAATTATAATAAAGACTATATTTTTTGTTAATTGTATATTAAATATAATAGTGATACTAAAGCAAGAAAATATTTATTTTTAAATTATATGTTCATATAAAAAGCAAAACTGTAAATTTGAAATTTACGACAAAATATGACAACAATTTGTAAAAATAAGTAGTATAATGTAGATAATTATATTTAAAATTTAAATTAATAAAAAAAGTTGCACCTAGTGCAACGGGCTTGAAAAATCAAGCATTTAAGCATAAGCTTTATTTTAACTCATTGTGCTAATTTAAATAGTATATGCTTAATATATCATAAAATTAGTTAAATGTCAATAGAAGGAGGATAAAAAATGAAATATAATATAGGAATTGATATAGGAACAAATTCAGTTGGATGGGCAGTAACAAACGAAAAAAATGAGGTGATTAAAAAAAATAATAAATTTCTATTAGGTTCAAGAATATTTGAACCTGCTGAGAATAAGGAAAAAAGAAGGGGATTTAGATCAACAAGAAGAAGATTTGATAGAAAAAATGAAAGAATAGAGCTATTACGCACACTTATGAAAGAAGAAATTGAAAAAGTGGATCCATACTTTGTATTAAAATTAAAGCAAAGTTTTTTGCAAGAAGACGATGAAATGAAAACTCAAAAAGATGGACTTGATTTGTTTTTGAAAGAAGTAGGTTTTTATAATCAATATCCTACAATTTATCACTTAAGAAAAGCTTTAATAACAGATAATCAAAAATTAGATATAAGATTGGTATATATGGCTATATCACACATTTTAAAATATAGGGGAAACTTTTTATATGAAGGATCAGATTTTGATATAAATTCTACTCCAGATGAAATTATAGAAACTTTTAAAAATATTATAGAATATTTTAATTTACAAAACGAACAAATATATTTAGTAAATGATAATAAACTAACGGATATATTAAAAGGAAATGGTAAAAAAAGAGAGGTTAATGAAAAAATACTTTCATTATTTGATGTAGTTCCTGAAAATAAATCAACTATAGTTCAATTTTCTAATGCTCTTGTAGGGTATACATTTGATACGGGGAAACTTTTTAATAAAGATAATGGTATTAAAATAGATTTTTCAAAACCAATAGAAGATAATATTGAAAAGCTAGAAGAGGTTTTGGATAGCGATAATATAGAAGTTTTATATATGATGAGATCTGTATATGATTATATGCTTTTGCAAAAAATAATGAATGGTAAAAAAAATATATCAGATGTTTTTATACAAAGATATGAAGATTATAAATTTGATCTAAAACTACTAAAAGACGTATATAGAAGATTATTAGGTCAAGAAGATTATAACAGAATGTTTAAAAGTAAAAAAGAAATTGCTAATTATTATAATTATAACGGTAAAAATTTTCGAAAGAATGAACCAAAAAGAAATGGTGCAAAGGTAGACTTTAAAGATGTAAATAACTTGTATAAAACAATAAAAAAAGATCTAGAAAAATATAAATATGATGATGAAGTAAGTAGTATATTTCAAAAAATAGATGATAAAAGGTTCCTTATAAAATTAAATAATATAGAAAATGGAGCTATTCCATATCAATTACATAGATATGAATTAATAAAAATATTAGATAATCAATCAAAATATTATGATTTTTTAAACAAAAAAGATAATGACGATATAAGCGTTAAAGATAAAATATTAAGTATAATTACCTATAAAATTCCATATTATATAGGACCACTAAATAATAAAAGTAGTTTTGCATGGGTTGAGAAAAATAATGATGAGAAAATATATCCATGGAATTTTAATAAAGTAATTGATGATGAAAAAAGTGCAGAAAAATTTATTGAAAGGATGACTTCAAATTGTACATATTTGCCAAAAGAGCCTGTAATTCCAAGGAATAGTTTGTTGTATTCAAAGTTTTGTGTATTAAATGAAGTAGCTAATATAAGAGTTAATGGTAAAAGATTAGATGATGATATTAGAAAACTAATTGTTGATTCGTTATTTGTAAAAAAAGGTAATAAAAAGGTAAATGAAAAAAAACTAATTGAATTTTTGAAAGAAAATAATTACTTATTTAAAATAGAAACTATAGAAGGATTTAACCAAAAAAATGGTGAAAAATCATTTTTAAATAATAGGGCTTCATATATAGATATGATTGATATTTTTGGAAGTAAGGAATTTGTTGATAAAAATAATGATGATATTGAAGAAATAATAAAGGCAATTACATTATTTACAGAAAAAAATATTCTTAAAAAAAGAATAGAAAGAATAATGCCTAATATAGATAATACTAAATTAAATAAATTGTTAAAATTAAAATATACGGGTTGGGGGAGTTTATCGAAAAAATTACTTACTGGTTTAAGGTCAATTGATGATAATAAGACTATAATGGATAAATTAGAAAATAGTAATTTAATGCAAGAAGGCACTAGTTTACCTAAAAAAATGAATTTTATGCAGATAATAAATGAACCTGCTTTTGGATTTAATAAGCAAATAGAAGAATTTCAGAAAGATCATATATCTAATAATATATCATATAAAGATATAGAAGAAATACAATGTTCACCTGTAGTTAAAAGAAGTTTATGGCAATCAATAAAAATTGTAAAAGAAATTACAAAGATTTTAAAAAGCGAACCAGAAAATATATTTATTGAATTTACAAGAGAAGAAGATTTAAGTAAAAAAGGGAAAAATACAGATAGCAGATTAGAAAATTTAAAGAAGATATATGAAAAAATAGGCGAAGAGGGACAAAAAATATTAGAAGAAATAGAAAGTAAAATTAGTGAAAATAAAGCAAAAATATCTGATATGGTATATTTATATTATTTACAAAATGGAAAATGTCTATATAGTGGGAAACCTTTAACATTGTCTGAATTATCAAATACATGTGATATAGATCATATAATTCCCCAAAGTTATATAAAGGATGATAGCTTTGATAATAAGGCCTTAGTAATAAAGAAATACAATTCGGAAAAATCAAATAATAAAACAGCTTTAGAAGTAGTACCAGTTGCTGAAAAAAATGAAGTAATGTATTTATGGAATTATTTAAGAAAAAATGGTTTAATGACAGAAAAAAAATATAGAAATCTTAACAGAAGAGAAATCTTAAGAGAAGATGAAAAAGAAAAGTTTATTGCAAGACAATTAGTAGAGACAAGCCAAACTATAAAATATGCTGCTAACATACTAAAAAAAATATATTCTAATACAAAAGTATTTTCAATTAGAGCAAAAATGACTTCTGATTTTAGAAAAAAATATGATATTATTAAATCTAGAAATATTAATAATTACCATCATGCACACGATGCATATATTGTGAGTATTATAGGTAATCATGCTATAAGATATGGTTTAACTTCATTTGAATATGGTACAAAAAACGAATATGAAATGAAAAGAAAGTTAAATGATTATTTCAAAATGAATAGTGAATATATTAGTAAAAGTAAAAATAAAGATAAAGAATTGCATGGAATTATTTTAAATATGATAGGCAATGAAAGTGATGTTACTATTAAAGATATAAAATATATTAAAGATATAATATTCTTTAAAAAAGTATTAGTTACTAAAAAGCTAGAAGAACAGACAGGTGAATTTTATAATCAAACACTTTATGGAAAAAAAGGATGTAATGATAGTTATATTAGTTTTAAAAAAGGATATGACATAAAAAGATATGGAGGTTATAAAAGTTCAAATAAGGCGTATTTTACATTGATTTCACATAAAGATAAAAAGAATAATAAGGTCATTGCTTTAGTAGGAATTACAATTCAAGAGCAAAAATTAATAGAGACAAATCAATTGACATTACTTGAATGCATAGAGAAAAAAGGATATAAAAGTGTTGTAATATTAAAGAACAAAATATTAAAATTTCAAAGATTTACTGATGAAGATGGTAATTTATTAGAGTTGACTAGTGATAAATATTTCAATTCAGCTAAGGAATTAATATTTAAACCAGATATGCTAAAAACTATTGCTATAATGGAGAAAAAAGAATATTTAAAATATGATGATATACAAAAAGAAAAATTTAATTCAAAATTAAATGATCTATTTGATATTATAATTAAAAAAATTAGAGCTGAAGTAAAGGTATATAATTCTGAAGCTGATAAGCTAGAAGGTAAACGTGAATATATAATTAACTTAGATGTTGAATTAAAAGTAGAATTATTGACAAATATATTAGAAGTAGTAAAAGGAACATATAAAAATTTAAGTAAATTTGAACTTAGTACAGGATTTGGTATGAGAAATAACTTTAAAATAAATGAAAATATAGTTTTTATAGATAATTCAATTACAGGTTTTTATGAAAAAAGATATAAAGTTAGTGATTTAATAAAGAGAGGTATAGAAAATGGGCTGGAAAACTCTTGTGATAACTAATAAGTGTAAACTTAGTTATAAAAATGATTATTTAATAATTAGAAAAGAATCTATTAAAATGGTTCATTTGTCCGAAATAGATATAATTATTGTGGATTCTGGACAAGTTTCCATAACCTCGTATTTAATAAGTGAGCTTTCTAAAAGTAGAATAAAAATAATATTTGTTGATGAAAAACATAATCCAATTTGTGAAATTGTCCCATATTATGGTTGCTTTAACACGAGTAAAAAAATATTAAACCAAATAAATTGGAAAACAAATACTAAAGAAGAAGTATGGAAAAAAATAATACAATATAAAATATATAATCAATACAGAGT
>CAZQJQ010000004.1:0-1617 GCA_964593045.1 uncultured Clostridiaceae bacterium | reverse complement strand
ATTAAAGAGGCAGAAAAATTATTAGATTATATGAATGATGTTGAACCTGGAGATAAGACAAATAGGGAAGGACATGCAGCAAAAGTATATTTCAATTTATTATTTGGAAATAATTTTGTAAGACATGGAACGTGCAATATTAATGTAGCTTTAGATTATGGATATAGTATATTACTGTCTGTTTTTAATAAAGAAGTAGTTAGTAGAGGGTATATAACTCAAATTGGTGTTAATCATAAAAATGAATTCAATTTTTTTAATTTTGCTTGCGACTTAATGGAACCATATAGAAGTTTAGTCGATGAATATGTATATAGTAATAAAGATAAAGTTTTTGATAAAGAATATAAAATTAGTTTAATTAATATTTTAAATAAAAAAGTAAAGATTGATGGCAAATCTCAATATTTAGGAAATGCAATATCTGTATATGTTAAAAGCGTACTTGATTCATTAGACAATCCAGATAATGTAGAAATATTTAATTATGAGTTATAGATTTATGAGATTAATGGTATTTTTTGATTTGCCAACTGATACTCATAAAGATAGAAGAAATTATTCTTTATTTAGAAAACTTTTAATAAAAGAAGGATTTATAATGATGCAAGAATCTATATATGTGAAACTTGCATTAAATAATTCAGTTATTTCATCGATAAAACAAAAAATAGAAAAAGAAAAACCACCTAGAGGATTAGTTCAATTATTAACAGTAACAGAAAAACAGTATGCAAGTATTGAAACAATAGTGGGAGAATTTTGTACTGATATTGTAAATGATACAGAGAGGTTAATGATATTATGAATATTAATATTTTGGGAAATGATAATAAAATTGAATTTGAAGAAAATTATGTAAATATTATAAGAGTTTATGATGTTAAATATTTTACTAATTTAGTATTAACTATAAATAGATTATGTAATGGTGATAGTATAGAGACTAATTTTATTACATTACATGGTGATAATAACGAAATATTAAATTTTGATAAAGAGGCTCAGATTATATTAGATATTTTTAACATTGAACTTAACTCTAAAAAAATACTAACAAAACTTTATGATAAAATAGAATTAGAATCAAATAATTTAGATAGTATTACAGAAGAATTAATAGTATTAAGAAAACTTATATATGATAATTTAGATGAATTTAATTTTAATTTCAAAGTTTCATCTGAAGTTAGTATACAACAACTATTAAAAGTATTTGATGTAAAAATAGATGAATATATGTATTTAGAAGTAAAAGAAAAATTATATTTTTTAATAGATATAATTACTGAGCTTAAAACAGCTAATATTATTATAATTCCAAACTTAAAATTATATTTTGATGAATATGAATTAATTGAAATTTATAAATATGTATTGTATAAAGATATAAAATTAGTTATAATAGAGAGAGAATCAAATAATAAAGTTTTGAAATATGAAAAAATACTTGAAATTGATGAAAATTTTGATGATTTTATAATAAAATAAACTATTTAAAATAACACACGGCGTCATTTCCGAAAAAATTTCTTATCTTATTTGAGGTTTTAGAATTGTGTTATTTTAAATAGTAATAAAACAGTATTTATATTATGTAGATGAATCATTATGTTT
>CAZQJQ010000003.1:14536-62276 GCA_964593045.1 uncultured Clostridiaceae bacterium | reverse complement strand
GTTTTACCTATATCAAAATATTATCATATACTAAATCTTTTTTCAATAGTTTTTTTGTATTTTTAAAAAAAATACAGATATATTTCTATACCTGTAATAAAATTTTACTCTACACTAATATTATCTATATTATCAAATATTTTCATATATCCAATATCTTCTATTCCTTTAACATATGTTTGATATACAACATTTGTATCTTTTGCATATATTCCAATACATGCTATTTCCTGTGATAGTATATTCTGTAGATTTTGTAAATTTGTAGATACATTTAATATGTCAGAGTTTTCAAAGTTTTTAAATGCTTTATCTGTATCTTCATTTATATTTAAATATTTTTTTATATATTCTATATTTGGATTATCTCCAATATATAGTGTGGTAAGAAGAAGATCATATTCTGATTTTTCAATTTTTTCATTTATTTCTTCTTCATTTAAGTATTCAATATTTATATTTATACCTATTTCAAGCATCATTTCTTTTATTCCTTCTGCTATTATTTTTTTATTTGTATCATCTTTTATAACTAACATTTTTAAATCTGCCGTTATATCCTTGTCATCAATTTTTTTACTATATATGTTATTATTTATCTGTTTCCATGATGCAGCAATAAGTCCATTTTTTGCACCTGTTAAGTCATATTTGTATTTTACAGTAGAATAAATAAATGGAATGTCTATTAATTCTGCATAAGTAGATTCTAATTTTTTTATTAGTTCGTCTCTATTTATTCCATATGCAAGTGCTTGCCTAATTTCTTTTTGTTTAAATAATGTAGATTCTTTATTTCCAAGCAAAAAAACTGTCTCACCATTTCTGTATTTTTTTATACCATATTCATGTTTTCCTAATAATTGCATTGTGTTATATGATGAAGATAAAAACATGTCAATACTATTGTTTCTAAAATCTTCTATCATTTTATCGTAATCTGAATAGTTTGTTATATTTATGCTTTTTAAAATTTCATTAGAATTATTGTCATTTCTTATATATTTTATTAAATTTTCATTTGATTGGCTACTAAATGTATATTTATTATTATCGTTAAAAGCATCTGTTTCATATATAGGAAAATTAAGTGAGTATATAAAATAGGGATCATCTGATGTTAGTGTAATTTTTAGTTTTTCATTTTCTATCTTAACTTCTGATATATTTTTTAAATTAGCATAATATACATTTTTTTCTTTTGCTTCTTTAATTTTATTTATGCTATTTACAATATCATCTAAACTTACTTTATATTCTGATTTTAGTTCTATCCAATATTCTTTATTATTTGTTTTTTCAATATTCTTTGCAACCTCATAATGTATATTATATTCTTTATCATATGTTAAAAGAGAAAGGTTGGATTTTTTCAAAAATTCGTTTGCTACTATATTTGTTATATTTATATAGTTAGTATCTCCTAAATTATTTATTGCTATTTTAAAATCATAATTTGATGTTTTAGTGTTTTTGTCATTTGAAGAAAATACTTTTAAAATTGGACTATCTTCTATGTTTTCAATATTTCTTGATACATATGTTATTAATACTAAAACAAATATAGCGATTACAATTTTTAAAATTTTTGATTTTTTAATTTTTTTCTTTTTATTTTTATTGTTATCTATATTTATATTTTTATAATTTACATTTTCTTTTTTAACAATATTTTTCTTGTTAAAATCTTTATACGTGCTTACTTTTTTTACTTTTTTTAAAGCCTTTGTATTTTTCTTTACTTTATCATTTCTTGTTATTTTTTTATATCTATTTTTGTTTATAATATTATTATCCAAATTTAATCACCTTTATTAGTATTTTCATTTTTAAATTATTATATCATATTTATGTAAAAAATGATAGTTTTTTTATTTATTTTTAAAAACAGAAAAACTGTACATAATTGTACAGCTCTGTAATATTTATGTACGTACTAAATTAATATTAATAATCAGCTACAATACTAGTGTTTGTTTTTGATATTATTCCTGTATCATTTGTATCTTTAAAGAAATTTACATATACAAGCAATCCTATTAAAGCTAAAAGTTCAACTATTATTATTACTAAAAAAGTCCCTAATATATATTTTCTTTTTTCCATTTGTATACCCCCTATATCTACATTTAAATTTTATATCAAATATAATATTTTTTCAATGTTTTTTAATAAATTTTTCTTATTTTAATCTTTATTTATTTTAGTTTTTTATGATTTAAAAAACGCAACATATGATTTATATGTCATATATACATCTGTTTGACTTGAAACTTCAAAAGGAGCATGCATTGATAGTATAGGAGTACCACAATCCACAACATTTACACCTTTGTTTGCAAGTATGTAAGCTATAGTTCCTCCTCCTCCTTTTCCTATTTTTCCAAGTGTTCCAAGTTGGAATAAGATGTTGTTTTTTTCAAATATGGAAATTACTTCTGCCATATATTTTGCAGTTGCATCACTAGAGCCACTCTTTCCACCACTACCTGTATATTTTTCAAGTGATACTCCACAGCCTAATATATTTCCATTTTGCACATCTGAAAATTCAACATATTCTGGATCTACACAAGTTGAAACATCAGCAGATAGCATTTTTGAATTATAATATACTTCTAATAATTCTGTATCTTTACTAGATGATTTTTCAATCATTTTTTTCATAAACATATCAAATGTAAGGCTACTCATTGAAGTATTACCTTCACTACCTATTTCTTCTTTATCTACAATCATTGCAACAATAGTTTTGTTAATTTCAGTTTCTAAAGCAACATCCATTATAGCTTTTAAAGTAGCATAGGCACATACTCTATCATCTTGACCATATCCACCTATCATACTTTCATCTATTCCTACGTATTTAGCTTTAAATGCTGGGACAAAGGAAATTTCACTTCTTGCAAAATCTATCTCTTTTATATTATATTTTTTATTTAAAATTTTAAGTATATTTTCTTTTATTTTATCTTTTTTTGCATCTTTATCTTGTATGCTTCCAAATACAATTGACATTTTCTCTGGATCTATAAATTCATTTGCAGTTAATTTCATTTGTTCTCTTGCAAGGTGTGGTAATAAGTCAGTTATAGTGAAACATAATGTGTCATCTTCTCCTCCTATTGCTATGTTTATTTTTTCATTTTTTTCGTTATATATAACTCCATACATTGCAAGTGGAATTGCAAGCCATTGATATTTTTTAATTCCACCATAATACTGTGTTTTTAGCAGTCCCATATTTTGTTTTTCATATAACGGCATTGGTTTTAAATCAAGTCTTGGACTATCTATGTGTGCTCCTATTATATTTACACCATTTAACATAGTTTCTTTTCCAATAACTGCAGCATATAATGATTTTTCTTTATTTACAAAATATACTTTATCACCTGTCTTTAATCTTCTTAAAGTTGAAATATTTACAAAACCATTTTCTTCTAATTTTTCTATCGCATATTCAACACATAGATATTCAGTTTTACATTTATTCAAAAAATCAATATAACCTTTTGAATATTCTTTCATTTTTTTAATTTCTTCTTTTGTCATATCTTCATAAGCAGTTTTCTTTTCATATTTTAGTTGCATAAAATCACCTCTTACCTTTCTTATCTAACTAAATATATTTCATTTTGTGGTTCACACAAAGGGAGCCCACCATATTCTGTTACAAGTATCATTTCTTCAATAGAGCCGCCATTTTCTATTTGTATTCTAGGTTCTAAAGTATATACTCCATATTTCACAAACTCCAAGTTTGCATTTTTACTTATTTTCGAAGTAATTATCGCTCCCAAATCATGTACTAAATGTCCAACTGGATGACCTGTAGCATGGTTATAGTCTGGATAGCCGTTTTTTATAATTTCACCTCTTACTATATCATCTATAATATATGCTTTAACTCCCGGTTTCATTTCATCCATTCCATCTTCTATTGCTTTTACTAATGTATTAAATACTTTTTGAACATTTTTAGGTGGCTTTTCTTCAGTGTCTTTTAATACATAACCCATTCTTTGTATATCACTACATAGTTCTTCTCCATCTATAAATTTAACACAAATTCCAAAATCAAAATATATTGTATCACCTTTTTTTAAGATTTTTTCACTTGGAATACTATGCCCACCTTTTAATAAATTTATACCGGTAAGTACTATAGGGCAATTATCCCATGCCAGTTTATATGAAAAAATTTCATTTACTCCAATATTTTTTTTCATTATATTTTCCGTTATTTGTCTTATAGTATTTGCAATTTCAATTTCTGTCATACCACTTTGCATCTTTGCAAAGGTTTTTTCTAATATTTTTGATGATATACTTGCTACTAATTTCATTCTATCTATTTGTATTTGTGTCTTAGTTGATGAAAGCTCATATATTATTTTTTCTGCGGATTCAAACCTTATTTTTTTGTTATACTTAAAATATATGTCTTTTATTTTCTTAGTAAGACGTATATATTCACCATGTCCTAGTATATCAATTGCAACATCACCCATTGTTGAATATGTAAGTGATATTTGATTTATAAACCTAAGGTCATCAATGATATCTTCTAAAAATCTATTTAGTTGTTCTGAGTTTGTATAAATTATAACCGTAATATTATCATCAATAATTTCTTCTATATTGTTTTTATCTAATTCATGAACTAAAAGATAGCATTTATTTTTAGATATAACAGCATAAGTTGCGGTATCTAATTTATCTGTTATGTATTTTCTAAAAAAATTATCACTACCAGACTTATTACACATAAACCATACTTTATTATACTTTTTTAATAATTTCTGAATTTTTAAAATATTTTCACTTAACATTGGCTCACTACTTCCATAGTTTGTTTTGCAATTTCTAACTCTTCGTTAGTTGGTATAACATATATTGCAATTTTAGAAAAATCAGTAGATATTTTTGCTTCTTTACCTGATGATTCTAAATTTAACTTTTCATCTAATACTACTCCCAAATTTTCCATATTTGATATTGTCATTTTTCTTTCACAGAAATTATTCTCTCCGACACCTCCAGAAAATACTATAGCATCAACTCGGTTTAGTTCTGCCATATATGCTCCAATATATTTTTTTGTTCTATTTGTTTGTATCTTTCTTGCAAGCATTGCCTCCTCATTTCCAGCATTTGCACAAGCTATAAGTTCCCTCTGATCTCCTATTCCACATAACGCAAGTCTTCCTGATTTTTTGTTTAATATTTCATTCATTTGCGATGGAGTAAGATTTTCTTTTTCCATTATTTTAAGAACAGCTGCAGGATCTATATCCCCAGATCTTGTCTCCATTACAAGACCTTCAAGTGGAGTAAATCCCATTGAAGTATCATATGATTTTCCGTTTTTTATTGCACATACACTTGCACCACCACCAAGATGACATACTACTGCATTTATTTCTTCAGCTGGTTTTCCTAATAATTTTACAAGTCTGCCTAAAATATATTGATAAGAGGTACCGTGTGCACCATATCTTCTTATTTTATACATATCATAATATTTTTTATCTATGGCATATAAATAATTTTCTGGTGGTATTGTTTGATGAAATGCCGTATCAAATACTACAACATTATGTAATGTTGGCGACAATTCCATTATTGCCTTAATTCCCATAACAGCACCAGGATTATGAAGAGGTGCAAGTTCAGATAACTGTGCTACTTCTTCTATTACTTTATCATTTACTAATACAGCAGTTGAAAACTTTTCGCCACCTGCAACTACCCTATGTCCTACTGCATATATTTCATCTAATGAAGCTATAACGCCAAGAGAAGAATCTTTTAGTGTATTAAGTAACACTTCCATTGCTTCTTTATGTGTAGGCATTTTTACCAAAACTTCATCTAATGATTTTGAATCTCTTAAATTTTTATATATTATATTTGAATCCTCATATCCTACTTTATCACATCTTCCTTTTGCTATTACATTATCATTTTCCATATCAATAAGTTGAAATTTAATTGTTGAACTTCCACAGTTTATAACTAATATTTTCATAAAAATCCTCTCTTTCTTTATTTACTTTCTTGTGCTTGCAAACAAGTTATAGCGACAGCACCAATAATTTCTTCTATATTACATCCTCTTGATAAATCATTTACCGGCTTTGCAAGTCCTTGTGTTATAGGACCAAGTGCTATAGCATCTGAAAATCTTTGCACCAATTTATATCCAATATTTCCTGCTTCTATATTTGGAAATATAAGTACATTAGCATTACCAGCTACAATACTATCTTTAGCTTTTAAATTAGCAACCTCAGGTATTATTGCAGCATCTAATTGAAGTTCTCCATCAACATCAAAATCTAAATTCATATACTTTAATCTTTCGGTAACTCTTGATATCTTTGATACAGCTTCATTTTTAGCACTACCTTTTGTAGAATATGAAAGCATTGCAACTTTTGGACTACTATTTGTAAGATCTCTAAAACTATTTGCAGATGAAATAGCAATATCACACAATTCATCTTCTGTTGGAAATTCAATTAAACCACAATCAGAGAAAACCAGAAGTCCATTTTGTCCAAACTTTTTATTTGGAACTTCCATTAAAAAAAATGAAGACACATTCTTAACACCCTCTTTTTGTTTTATAATCTGAAGAGCTGGTCTTAATGTGTCAGCAGTAGAATGAACAGCTCCACTGACAAGTCCATCAGCATCATTTAATTTTACCATCATCATTCCAAAATATACATTATCTTCTAATATTTTACTTGCTTGCTCTATAGTAACTCCTTTATGTTTTCTTAATTCATAAAATGCATTAATATAGTTATCTCTTTTTACGTTATTAAGAGGATCTACTATTGTTACATTATCCATGCCAAGTTCTATATTATTTTCATTACAAATATTTAAAATTGTATTTTCATTGCCTATAAGTATAACATCACAAATATTTTGTTTAGCTAAATATGAAGCAGCACTAATCACTCTTATATCATCTGTTTCAGGCAAAACTATTCTTTTTTTATCTGATTTTGCTTTATTTACTATATCTAGTACAACACCTTTTAGTTCCAAAATGATCACCTCAATAGTATTATATATTGAACTATCCTGTATGTCAATATTTTAAGCATAATATATTTTTAATTTAAATATATGAAATAATAATAAATAGATATAACAAATGTAACACTTATCCATATAATATATTAATAACAGTGAAACTATTATAAAAAATTAATGCTTACATTGTTTATACATATCTTCTGTTATTTAAGGAGTTGTTAATATGAGAATAAAATGTAATAATTGCTGTCCTCCTTTTTATCCTGCTGGACCGACTGGACCCACTGGACCCACTGGACCAACAGGTCCACATAATGGTGCAACCGGAGCGACTGGGCCAACTGGGCCGACTGGACCCACTGGACCTGCTGGTGTTGATGGAATTGTTGGACCGACTGGTGCAACCGGACCTACGGGAGTAGTTGGTGCCACAGGACCAACTGGACCGACTGGACCCACTGGACCTCAAGGAATTCATGGTGATACAGGGGCTACAGGTAGTACTGGACCGACTGGGCCTAGTGGATTAATAGGTCCTACTCGGACCTACTGGAGCTACTGGACTACAAGGTATACAAGGTAATATTGGTCCAACTGGACCTGCTGGTATTATGGGTAATACTGGATCTACTGGGCCTACAGGGCCTACTGGACCTACTGGACCTGCTGGTGTTGATGGAATTGTTGGGCCAACTGGACCTACAGGAATAGGTGCAACCGGACCGACTGGACCCACTGGACCTACCGGACCTGCTGGTGTTGATGGAATTGTTGGACCAACTGGAGCTACTGGACCTACCGGAATTGGAATTACAGGTCCTACTGGCACAACAGGACCAACTGGGCCTCAAGGTATACAAGGTGATATCGGACCAACTGGGCCAACTGGTATTATAGGTAATACTGGTGCAACCGGGCCGACCGGGCCTACAGGGCCTACGGGTCCTCAAGGGATTCATGGTGATACAGGTCTTACAGGTGCAACCGGACCGACTGGAGCAAATGGTGCAACTGGGCCAACGGGACCGACTGGGCCTACTGGACCTAATGGAACAGATGGACTTATAGGGCCTACTGGACCAACTGGGCCTGCTGGAAGTGATGCTGATGCTTCACCGCTTATTCAAACAACCAGTATAGCAAATATAAATCTTGAAATTTCATATAATGAAGGAAGTGGAAATAATCAAGCAATAGGTGCACTTGTTTTTGATAGTGCAGATGATGTGGTTGTTGACCACATGGCTACATATGTAATACAGATTGGTGCAGGTGTTGGAGATTTTCAAATGGCAATACTTCAACCTATATCTAATACACAATCAGAAGTAATTGCTGTTACTAATTTAGTAAATTCAATATCTGGTGGACTATTTGAATTACCTTTAATCAATTCAGTAACTTTATTTACTAATACATTATATTACTTAGTAGTATATAACCAAGTAAATGCTTCTTTACTCGCTGGACTATCTGCAGGAATAGCTTCTGTTGCAAATGCTCCTCCTACTAATTTCAGAGTACAAAACATTTCAGGATTTACAATTGGTCAGATAATTAGCACAACCGATGTTAGTTTAAGAATTACTCCATGGATTGTCGCTTATCATTCATAAAGAGAAAAAAGAGATGAAATAGTATCATCTCTTTAATTATTTTTAATTATTCTTAGCTATATTCTTCTATATTAATTCTATAATAGTTGCTTCTGTACCATATCTTTTCTCATTTTTTCTAGTTGAATCTCTATATGAAAAAAAGTCATCAGTATTACAATGAGTACATATATTTGAAAGTAAAATATTTTCTTCTTTTATGCCTAAAACAAGTAATTCTTTTTTTATTACATATGGAAAATCAACAGTATAATATCCATTTTCTTTATACTCTATATATTCTTTTTCAAATGACCATATTTTCACAAATTGTTCCCTTAATGACAAATCTTTGCTTTCCCAACAACATTTATTAATAGATGGTCCTATACACACAATCATATCTTCATAGTTAGAACCATATATTTCATTCATTTTTATAGCAGTTTTAATTGCAATCCTTTTTACCGTACCCTTCCAACCACTATGTATACCTGCTATTACATTTTTTGTCTTATCATAAATTGTAACAATATTACAATCAGCAGATACAAGCATAATTGCAATATTTTTTTCATTAGTTATATATGCATCATATTCATCATCATTATTTTTTGAAAATAAGTATTTTTCTTTATTTGTATTATCTAAAATTAATATATTATCTGTGTGATTTTGTCTTGCCTTTACCACATCATTTTGATTAATATCCAATGCTTTACATAAAATTTCAAAGTTTTTATTTACTTCATCTACATTATCATCGTATTTTTTAAAATTTAAAGAGGCTAGATACCCTTTACTTACACCTCCATGTTTTAAAAGAAAATATTGCTTAACTCTACTATTAAATACATCCATTTTTTTAAATTTTATATATTCTACATTATTATCTGTTTTAATATGATTTAAATAATTATTTGTGTAATCTTTCATTTGAATTCCTCCTATATATCTAATTTAATTTCCTTACCAAGTGTAAATGAATATATATATACATTATCGACTAAATATCCTGTAAGTTTTTCTAATGCCTCTTTATATATTACAAGTTGTTTTTTGTATCTTAAAATATAGTCTTCTTCATTTTTTAATCTATCAGTTTTAAAGTCAACTAACGTTATTTTTGAATCTTTTATATAGTATAAATCGATTACACCTTGTATAAAACTTCTAGAAATATTTTCAGATTTTAATATAAACTGCTCCTCTTTTCTTATCATATTTTGTGGTAATTTTGTTACATCTTTATATATTTTTGAATTCAAAAATTTACAAAGATCTTCTATATTTATTTTTTCCTTATCTTCTTTTGATATAACCCCAGTGATATGTAAAGAATCAATGTAATCTATCAATTTTTGTTTATTCCAATCTTCATTAAAATCTAGTGTTTCTAATATAAAGTGAACTAAAACACCCTTTCTTAAAGAATAGTCTTGAGAAGTATTTTCACTTAAACATTTTGGCTTTATCATATTCATTTCATTCATATTTGTTTTGCTGTGTGAATTAATATTTGGTTTGTCATCAGCATATATTTCTTTAATATTTTGCTCGTTTTCTTGTTTTTTTAATTTACTCACGCTTATTCTACTCTCTGTTTTTGTATCGATTATATATGGATATTCATCTATTATATTTTTTTTGATTTTAAGTGCCAATTTATTATCTATATATTTAGCATCTTTAATTTTAGATATACTATTTAATTTTTCAATTAATGAAATATCTTTTACACATGCTTCATTATCAATATTTATTATTTTGTTTTCATTATCATATACATTAAACACATTTATCTTAAATAATTTATTATCGTTTAATCCTTGTATTATATCAGATTTTAAAGCCATTATTATATTTTTTATATATGTATCATTTTGTTCAATAGCTATTGGATCAATTCTATTGTTATCATACATAACGAACATATCATTTATATACTTGCTATAATTTGAAATTGTAGCAAAAATTATCAATTTTTCCTTTGCACGTGTAAGTGCAACATACAGCATTCTCAATTCTTCAGATTTTATCTCTTTAGTAATCAAACTTTTTATCCCTTGTTTTATTATGGACGGATATGTTATATTAAATTTATCATTAATGTAATTTATACCAATACCCATACTATGATGCATCACAATAGGCTTAATTAAATCAGAAAAATTATATTTAGTATTTGTATCACACAAAAAAACAACTGGAAATTCTAATCCCTTACTTTTATGTATTGTCATTATCCTTACTACATTTTCATTTTCTCCAATAATTTTTGCGGTGGAACTGTCAGAATCAGCATTTTTACTTATTTTTTCTACATATGATATAAACGAATAGATTGTAGAAGATGTGTTAATATTGCTATTTTCAAATTTAACTGCAAGATCTGATAAGTGATCAAGATTTGCTTTTATTTCATCCATATTTTTTTTGCATAAAATTGATAATATATATTTGTTTTTTTATATAAATGTATAAGTAATTCGGATATACTATATACCTCTTTATACTTTCTAAAATATTCTAAAATATTTAAAAACTTATTTACTTTTTCTTTAAGGTAGTATTCTTCTTTATCTTTATCATATACACCATTTTTAACATTGATTAATACATTATATAAATAATCCTCTTTGTATTTTGAAATATCACATAAATCATCTAAAGTAAAATTACCTATAATACTATACATAACACTAACAAGAGGTATATCTTGATATGGATTGTCAATCACACTAAGCATAGACATTACAAGTAGTATTTCATCACTATCAAACAAATTAGTATTTGTATCAGCAAATGCTGGAATATTATATTTTTTTAAAGCCGCTTCTAATATCTGACCTTTATTTTTTATACTCCTTAGCAACAAAACAATATCTTTATATGTTACATTCCTTAAACTTCCATCTTTATTTGTTACTTTATTTTTCTCTTTATTTATATACTCATATATGCGTTTTGCAATATATTCAGCTTCAATCTCAAACCTTTTTAAATCTTTTATATAATTTGCATATTCTTGTGATTCTTCTTCATTATCGTATGTACTATTATCCTCTTCTTTTTTATCTACTATATTTATTTCTGTTATATAATCCGTACTATCATTTTCTGTATAATAGCTAGCACCAAATTGTAATTTTTCCAAATTTGAATAATCACATTCACCCAATCTTTTACTCATTATTTTTTCAAAAATATAATTTATGCTGTCAATTACACTTTTTCTACTTCTAAAATTTTTAGAAAGTAATATTTTATAGCATTTATCCTGTTCTTCACTCAACATCTCACTTTCATTTATATTTTTTAAAAGTGAATATTTTTCATATTTTTCATTAAAAATTTGTGGCATTGCCTGTCTAAATTTATATATGCTTTGCTTTATATCCCCAACCATAAATCTGTTTTTCATACCAGACACAGCACTAAGTATAGCTTCCTGAACAAAACTTGTATCTTGATACTCATCAATATACACTTGAACAAATTTCTCTTGAATTTTTTTTGCGATATCACTTGGTACATATTCATAAGTACCATCTTCCTTATCTATCCTTTTAGTAAGTACAGAAAGAGCCATATGTTCAATATCATTAAAATCAATAACATTAGCAAGTTTTTTTAAATTTGAATATTCATTGTTAAAATCAAACAAAAAATTATATAAAAATGTTAAATAATTATAGCATGAAAGAAGTTCAGTTGAGATATTTTTGCTGTTTTCATATACACTTTCTTTTAACTTCTTTACAGAGTTTTTCATATACGTATTTCTAAAATTTTGAAGCTCTAATTTTAAATCTTCAGCTTCTATCTTTGTCCTTGGCATAGACAGAAAAGAAATATCATTTAAATTACTATATAGTTTATCCCATGAATTATAGCTACATTTAATACATCTATCTATCATTTCCATATCTTGATTTATAACATCCAAAAACTTAGAAGAATTATCAATTTTTAAAAATTTTTCATGAAACTCCAATAACTTTACATGAATAATCATAAGGTTGTTAATACAGTCATCATATATTTGCTTGCCAAAATCATATTCACATAAATCAACATCTATATCTTTTATATTATATTTTTCAATCTGTTCTTTAAGCCATAAAAAAGGATATGCAAAACTATTTATATATGAATAAATATTTAATATAGTATCAATAAACTTATCATCATTACCACTAAACATTTTCATTACTTTATATAACTCATCTGTCTTTTGCTTAACATCAGAATTATTTTTCTCATATTCTTTATCTAGTATATTTTCGATTGCTTTATTTTTCAAAATATTACTAAGAGACTCATCACATATACTAACATTTGGATCTAAATCAAGTAAATAAAAATTAGAAGTAATAACATCAAGGCAAAAAGAGTGTATCGTAGTAATGCTTGCTCTATTTAAGTTAATTAGTTGCCTTTTCAAAAATTTATTACTTGGATCTTTATCTAACTCTTTATATATTGCTAGTAACAATCTCTCTTTTAACTCAGCAGCTGCTGCATTTGTAAACGTAACTACCAAAAGTCTATCTATATCTATTTTTTCATTTATACATTTAGATATAATACGCTCAATAAGTACAGTAGTTTTTCCACTACCTGCAGAAGCAGAAACAAGTATATTTCCATATTTTTTATTTATAGCAAGTAATTGTTCCTCTGTCATAATACCTCCAAAACATTTATATATATATGATATATCATATGTGTGTAAAATGCAAGAAAAACAAAAGAAATGTGAGAGATTTTATTTCCCCTCACATTTGTTATACACACTATTTTTGATACATTTAAACACCAGGTTCTACTATTAATACTGGTCTAAAGTCGGCGGTATTAGGTGAAGCACTTGAAAATGTAAAACCACTCATAGCAATACTGGAGAATGTATATGTACTTCCTCTATATATAAATTGTCTTGAAGGCCTAAAATAATCACTTTGGTTATTATACCATGATGTATATTCTGTATATGATGTACTAGTCTCATACATTGCATCACCTTTTTTATCTTTATTTACTTCATATACAAGTGCATCTGTTATCTGACCATATATTGGATAAGGACATTTATATACATCTTTATACTTACTGTCAGCTTGTAAAATACTTTGAGCTGGTTCTAAAAATGTTGTTCTAAGATATCCATTTTGATATTCTTCTGATATATCATAATATGCTGCCACAATTTCTGATGCAAGACCTGACATATCATATATACCATATATATTTCCTGTGGTACTTGCATTTATTCCATATGTAGTATCATAATATGGATATGTATAAACCGTAACTCCTTCGTTACTTGTACTACCTGCTCTTCCAGTTCTTCTATCACTATCTGGATTTACCCATATTTCACTATTTTTACCATATATACTATGTGATAAATAAAGTGCTGCTCCCCAATCTATATTCTTCATAAGATGTGTATCGATTCCATTTCCTGTAACGCCCCAACCATATTTTGAATTTGTTTCCATACTTCTACATGCATTAAAAACTGTATTTAAAAACTCAGCATCATATTTTCCTAAGTTAGAATCTTTTAATACCGTTGCTTCTGGCACAATATCTATATCTGTTATATCTCCACTTGCAGCAAATTTTGCTACCCATATTCCTGTAATTTCAGTAGTTCCAAAAGTAAATGATGGATGAACTATATAATCACTTGGTACTGTACTATCTGTTCCATTTAAAAATAGTATATTTATACTTTGTGCTGTTGATGTATGTGAACTATCAATTTTATATGCATATCTTGGTATCCACACCCACATAGAACCATCAGCTGTCATTGCATTTGCCCATTGTTTATTTGCATAATCATACCAGCTTGTATCTGCATCAGGATTTGCAACTGCATCCCATGTTAAGTTAGAAGAATTCCATTTTACTGCTGTCATACCATTTGCAAGTTTTGGTTTGTTTGCAACATATTGTACTGCTGGTTTTACTGTAACATCTATTGGAATGATTCTTGTAATTGTTACTCTTTTTGATACATTTGAATTATTATCTGTTACTACTATTTTTACATATGCTTTTGTATAATTTTGTCCTGTAAATGTCACCTCTTGAGATGTTTTTCCACTTGTAGTATTAAATGAATATGTTGATTCATTAGAGTAATTTTTTGCATCGGAACTTACTGATACTTTCATACTACTAACACCAAGCGTACTATATACGTTTGCTGTTACTTTAAGACTTGATGAATTTGCATCATTTGTAACTTCTCCTATATAGAACATGCTACCTAATGTTATTTGTTGTGAAAACCAGTTTCCAGCATTATCAAATACATATACTTGTATTTTTGTTACATTAGATGGTATTTTTAAGCTTATCTTTTCATTTTCATTTGATATACTTGCTTTTTTACCTTTTTGTTTTATATAGCTTTCATCGAAGTTTGTTATACCAGTATAATAATCTTTTACATTTCCATCTTCATCTACTTTAGCTAAATAATCATATCTTACTTCTTTTATTTTACTAATATCATCACTTACGTTAAATGTTACTGTATTTAAGCTGTTATAATTTGTAGTAGTGATGTTAGTAAGTGTTGGTATTTGAGTTTCTAATTTTGTGTTTGAAATTCTATTTTTGCCAACTATATTACTTCCACTTTTCTTTATAATTTCAACATACTGGTTGTCTATTGAATTTGTAATTTCAGCAGTTGTATATTTATCAGATACATTAAATGTTGATGTATATGATCCTGCTGTACTTGTAAGTAATTTTTCATTTCCTGAAAGTGATATGTATAGGCTCTGTCCTGATGATAAATTAGTTGATACTGTAAGTGGTAGTTTGTTAGTCCAGTTATCTGTAGTTCTAGTTATTTTAATTCCATCAGTTTCAGTAACAGATGTAGTTGAATTATCTACTTCTTCTTCAGTTTTATTTACTTTTGTTATATCTGTTATTCTGTTTGTAAGAGAAAAATATCTATCTCCTTCAACTGATATGCCTTTTAAATAATATGCATTCATGTTAGGATATGAGATTACATATACATCATTATCAGTTTCACCATTTTTTCTTAGTCCATCACTTGTTTTATCAAAATCTAGTTTTGATAGATCTATATAATAGAAAGAATCTGCTGTTGAATCATAATTTAGTGCAAGTTCTTCTCTAAACGTTGCTAAATAACTAGAGTTTACAAGTGATTCTACTTCTGATAAACTAACGGCTTCTGTTTTATCTATGAATGTAGGAAAAGTATTATTATCTACATAATATGATTTTACTGAATCCTCTACTTGTATTATATTGTTTGCAAAAGCAGTAAGCCTTGCATTATTTATAGAGGACCTAGTTGCAATTATTACCGCACTAAGAAGTATAAGGCTTACGACTATTGTTATTGCAAGTACTATAAGTGAGATACCTTTTTTCTTTGTTTTACCGTTATTTTCTTTTTTTAATTTAATTAACATATCTAATTTTTTCATATATTTTCCTCTCTTACTTTATCTGTTTAATATATACTATATCCTTCTAGTTTTGTCCAATTTCCTGCTTTATCTATTGCAATCATACTTATTTTTTTAACACCTTTTGGCACTTCAAAAGAATATGTAGTATCATTTACTTTATCTGCTATTTTTGAATTATATAACATATAATTAGTATCAAAGTTTGAAACAGAATCATAATAATTACTTTCTACATTAAATTCATCAACTTTAGTTAAATAATCATACCTTAACTCTCTAATTCCAGAACCATATACATCATCAGTAACATTTATATTTATGTTATATCCATCACCAGCAGTAGTCACCTGAACATTAGAAGCAATTAATGTTGGAGAAATATCATCATAATTTGAAATAGATATTTTAAATCTATCAACCGTAACAGAATTGTTTTTCTTTACAATTTCAATATATTTATTATCACTTGAAAAATTTCTAAATGCATTTGCCATATCTACAGGTAAATCAGTAACTAGTATTTTATTTCCTGATGTATCTTTATTATTAAATAACAAGTCATAAATTGTAAATGTTTTGTTATAATTTCCAGTTGCAACATTTGCAAGTTCCATTTCTGTATAACCAACTGATTTAGGAATTACTAAATATAGTTTATCTCCAGAAGTTATTTTTGCAAAAGCAGTTATTGTTAATTTATTACTCCATGTATTAGTTTCTTTTTTAAGATAACTTTGATAATATATAGGTTCATCAGTACTTGTACTTTGTTTTTCTTCTACTTTTACAACTTGAGATAATTTACTTGTTACAGAATAATATACAATGTTATTTATCTTCTGTCCCTTTAAGTAATATAGATTCATATTAGGATATGATATAACATACATATCATTTATACCATTTTTCTTAAAACCAGCAACACTTTTCTCTATATTTAATTTTGTAAGGTCAATTTTATAAAATACATTATCAGTATTATCTTTATTTAATTCTAATTCATTATTAAATTGAGATAAATATCTAGAATCTATATATGTCATTACGTCTATGGTAGTAAGTGATGCCTCGTTTTCTGTTTCTGTAGGAAAAGCCTGGTTTGACATATAGTAATTTCTTACTTCTTGTGACACTTTATCTAAATCTTCATAAAAAGCAACCATTGTAGCATTATCTATTGCCTTTTTTGTTTGTATTGTAATAGCTGTAAGTAATATAAGTGCGACAATTATTGTTATAATAAGTGTAAAAAAGGTTATACCGCTTTTAATATTTTTAATTTTAATATTATTTTTTTCTTCCATATTATATATTTTACCTCCATTATGGATGTCATATTTTTTATCATTTTTTATCGTTTATATTTATTAACTATATTTTACATATTATAACAACTTTTTTCAAGTATTTTTTAATATTATTTGTAATTTTCTTTTTTTAATATCATTTATTACGTTTTTTCTATTTATTTGATATTTCTTTTTGATTTTGATATAATATATTTGGTGATTAAACATTGGAAAACAATAAATTAGAACAAAATCTAGATAGTTTCTTTAAAAAGAAAATAAATGAATTTGAATATATATCAACTTCACCTGATGATACTTCAATGTTAGGAATTCAAATATGTAATTACTTGACTAAAACTGATATAGTAGTACTTAGTGGTGAACTTGGAAGTGGAAAGACATATTTTATGCAAAGTATTGCAAAATATTATGATGTATATGATGATGTATCTAGTCCAACATTTACAATTGTAAATGAATATTATTCTAAAAAATATAACGAGAACATATATCATTTTGACGTATATAGATTACGTGATGAATTAGATTTTTTAGATAGTATCGGAACAGACTACTTTTCAAATGGCATTTGTTTTATAGAATGGGGAAAAATTATACAAAATATTTTACCTAGTAAAACAATATACATTGATATTAACAAAGATGAAATAGATGTAAATAAAAGATATATTAAAATATCTAGGAAGGAAAACATATGAATATATTATCAATAGATTCTTCAACTAAAAATGCAAGTGTTGCTTTAGAATATAACAACAAAATAATATCAAAAAACGTTTTAAATGAAATAACACATTCTGAAAAAATATTAAAAATTATAGATGAAGTTTTAGATGAATCAAATTTAACCATATCAGATATACAAATGTTACTATGTACAACTGGCCCTGGTTCATTTACAGGACTTAGAATTGGAGTTTCAACAATAAAGGCAATAGCTCATGCACTAAATCTTAAAATTATGGGTATGCCTACTTTAGAACTTATTGCATATACATCATTTTTAAAAACCAAAAAAGAAGGTTACTATATGCCTATATTAAATGCAAGAAATGATAGAGTATATTATTCATTATATAAACTTGAAAATACTAACGAAAGTTCTTCTAATAAATTTAAAATAACAAAACTTTATGATATTTCAAATGATAATATTACTGATGCTTTAAAAAACATTAATGATAAATATAGCAACATGGAAATAAAAGTTATAGGAGATTGTGCTTTAAATTTCAAAAACAAAATACAATGTTATTCAAACATGAAATGTGATAATACAGATATGGTAATAGATTCAAAATATGCCATACATTTTTATAACAACATTTTAGATAAGTCTGACTATATCTACAACTATTCAGATTTTAATGTGCTATATGCTAGACCTTCTCAAGCAGAAAGGATGCGTTTACATGAATAACTCGCCTATTCTTCAAGATGCTATTTTTTGCAAAATGAATGAAAATGATATAAATGAAATATACAATATACCAGATTTTAAAAATGACAAAATATTAAGTAAAACCTCATTAATAAATAGTGCTGAATTACCTAATTCGTTATATTTTGTTGTAAAAAAGCAAAATTGTATTATTGGTTATATAGGTGCTACGTTACTTTATGATCATATTGATATTGATGCCGTTATGGTAAAATCCGACTTTAAGAAAAAAGGTGTCGCAACATATATGTTAAATAACATATTTCAAATAGCTCTAAGTAATGATATTCACGATGTTTTTTTAGAAGTTAAAAGTTCAAATAAACCAGCTATATCATTATATGAAAAACTTGGATTTATAAATATTTCAATTAGGAAAAACTACTATGTTATTGATAATTCTAAAGGATTATATGAAGATGCCCTAGTATATGTTAAAAATTTAAGATAAGATTTTTTTGCTTTTTGTTTTTTATTTTAATTTTTAATTATATATTTTTATTTTTATATATTTATACAATTTATATATTTTTTGTTACATTTTTAATTTTTTTCTTACTTTTTTATATATTTTGTTGAATATTTTTTTTTTTTATAATAAAATAAAAGCATAATCAAATAATAGTAGTAAATAAATACTAAAGAATTTGGAGGAATAAAATGAAAAAAGCCAAAGAACTAACATATGAAGATTTAAAAAACAAATGTGATATTTCAAAATTTGAGTTTTCTAAAACTAGTGATTTAGAACCATTTTTTGGTATAATTGCACAAGAAAGAGCTTTAGATGCAATAAAAACAGCCATGAAAATAAAAGAACGTGGTTTTAATCTATATGTATGTGGAAGTATGGGGATTGGAAAAACCTCATACGTTACTTCTGTTATAAATAGTATTGCAAAACACGAAAATATACCAAATGATTATTGCTATATATATAACTTTGATAATCCTAATGAACCAATTGCAATATCATTGAGCCCAGGAGAAGGAATTGAATTTAAATTAGATATGAATCGTTTCATAACAAAAATTCTTGATCGCTTATCTAAAGATTTAAGTGGTGAAAAATATGAAAAAGATAAAAAAGCTATAAATGATAGATACTCAAAAATCAAAGAAAAACTTATGTCTGAACTTGATAAACAAACTACATCACAAGGATTTAAAATACGCAGTACAGAAAATGGTATATATTTCTCTCCAATGTATAATGGAGCTGTTTTAAACGAACAAGAATTTAATAAATTAGAAGATAATGTAAAAAAAGAATTTGAAGAAAGAAGTCCTAAAATTCAAGAACTTACAATGGATGTACTAAGAAAAATTGATATTATTGAAAAAGAATGTGCAAGTGTTTTAAAAGAATGGCAAAGTAATATTGCTACCTTTGCCATATCTCAAACTATGTCTGATTTAAAAATAAAATACAAGAAAAATTTAAAAATTCAAAATTTTCTATATTCTATTCAAAATGATATATTAAAAAACATTGAAATATTTAAACAGTATACTTTAAATAGAGACAATACTAAAAACACTAATACAAGCATTACAAATACGCCTATTTCTCCTACTTATGCAACTCCAACTAAGCCATGGGAAAATTATAGAGTAAACTTAATTGTTGATAATGATAAATTAGAGCATGCTCCTGTTATTATTTCTAAAAATTCTAATTATTATGACTTATTCGGCAAACTAGAATTTGAAACTGTAATGGGTGCTGTAAAAACTGGGTATAATATGTTAAAACCTGGACTTATACATAAAGCTAATGGTGGTTATATCATTTTAAATATAAAAGATCTTCTTGTGTCTACTCCACTTTGGGAAGCATTTAAAAGAGTCATTCGTAATCAAGAATTGTCTATTGATAGTTCAAGAGATATTCCTCAACCTGTTACTATAGCTTCACTTAAGCCAGAAGCAATTCCGGTAAATGCAAAATTTGTTTTAATAGGTTCAGAAATGCATTATCAACAACTATCTGCTATGGATCCTGACTTTAAAAAATTATTTAAAATAAAAGCGGACTTTGACGATACTTATGAAAGAACTGATGAAAATATATTAAAACTTGCAAAATATATTGCATATGTTTGTAAAAAACATAGTTTATTACCATTTAATAATCTAGGTGTTGCACAAATTGTTGAATATAGTTCAAAATGTGCTAATGATAAAACAAAACTTACTGCTATAGCACAAGATATTGTTGATATAATAATAGAAGCTGATTTTGTTGCAAAATCAAATAACAAAAAAGTTGTTACTGATAAGGAAGTTTTAACAGCAATAAAAAACAAATCAGCAAGAGTTTCAAAATACGATGAAAATATTTCTAAAATGATAAATGATGGGACTATTTTAATATCAACTGATGGAGAAAAAATAGGTCAAATTAATGGACTTACAATACTTAATACAGGAGATATTTCTTTTGGTAAGCCTGTAAGAATTACTGCTAACACTTTTATTGGTAAAAATGGAATAGTAAATATTGAACGTGAAGTTTCAATGAGTGGCACTACTCATTCAAAAGGAATATTTATACTTGCAGCATATATAGGAGAAAAATATGCACAAGATTTTCCTTTATCTCTTACTGCTAGTATTTGTTTTGAACAACTATATAACGGTGTTGATGGTGATAGTGCTTCTTCTACAGAACTATATGCTATATTGTCTAGTCTATCTTCTATTCCAATAAATCAGTCTCTTGCCGTTACTGGTTCAGTCAACCAAAAAGGAGAAATTCAACCAATAGGTGGAGTTACAGAAAAAATAGAAGGATATTTCAACATATGCAAAAAAAATGGACTTACAGGAAAACAAGGTGTACTAATTCCACATCAAAATATTATAAATTTAGCATTAAAAGATGAAATAATAGAAGCTGTAAAAAATGGTAAATTTCACATATACCCTGTTGAAACAATTGATGAAGGAATAGAAATTCTTACTGGAGTTAAATCTGGAAAACTATTAGAAGATGGGACATACGAAAAAAAATCAATAAATTTTCTTGTTTATGAAAAATTAAAACAATATGCACAAAGAAGTGCAACATATGAAAAATAAAAATAAGGAGCTAAATTAATAGCTCCTTAAATTACGTTTACTCTACCCTTGTCTACATACATTAGATGTTCTGCACTATCTAGTGCTTTACCTACGCTTGCAGGACCGCTAAACTTTGCATATCCTACATTGAAGTTTAGAAAAACTTCTTTTCGCTCACTGATTTTTATCGAACACAACTTAAATTCTTCTATCTTCTTCAATATCTGTTCTATATCATTCCCTAAATAAAGTAAGATAAATTCATCTCCACCTGCCCGATAAGCTTCAACATTTTTTAGCTCTTTTTGAACCAAGTTACCAAACAATGCTAATAATCTGTCTCCATGATAGTGTCCATATTGATCATTTGTCAATTTCAAATTTTTAAAGTCCACATATATTATGTAGCCTTTTTCATTTGTCTTTATCTTTTCTAATCTGTCTATAAAACAAGCTTTTACAAACAGTCCGGTAAGCTGATCTTTTCTACTATCCTTAATTTGTCTATAATAAAAAACATTAAGAATTATATATAAAAAAATCATACCTACAGATAAAACAATATATTTGCTGTTAAGAATGAGTATTGTCAAAAAAATAGTTGAAACCACCGTTATAAAAAACTTTCTATGTGAAGTTCTTTTACAGTGCTTTAATTCTTGCCGCATGCTCCTCATGATTGCACCCCCACTTTTATTAAAAAATGAATTGTATATCCAATAATTATATTATACATCATATGTCAAATATTTGTGTGACAAATTGTCAAAATTAGTCATCTTTTTACAAAATCCTACCTTCATTTCAAAAAATTTCCAATTATTTTATAGTCCCACCACCAACAAGTATATCATTATCATAAAATACAACTGCTTGTCCAGGTGTAATTGCTCTTTGAGATTCTTTGAATTTTACTTTAACATCTCCATTATCAAGTGGATAAATAACTGCTTTTGCTTTCTTAGCAGAGTAACGTATTTTAGCAGTCACTTCTAAACTATTTTCTAATTTTTCAAAAGGCATAAAATTCAAATTAGTACATATAAGTTCATCACTATATATTTTTGATTCATCTCCCAAAATAACTTTGTTACTTTCTACATCTAGCTTTAATACATACATTGGTTTTTTAAAAGAAATCCCAATTCCTCTTCTTTGTCCCACTGTGTAGTTAATTACACCTTTATGTTTTCCAAGTATATTACCATCTAAATCTACGAAATATCCTTCTTTTGGAATATAGTTATATTTTTCTTTTATAAATTTTGCATAGTTATTATCTTCAACAAAACATATTTCTTGACTATCATGTTTATTTGCGTTTATAAATCCATTATCTAGTGCTATTTTTCTTACCTCTTCCTTTGTATAATCTCCTAGAGGCATTAATATATGTTTTAATTGTTCTTGTGATAAATTATATAATGCATAAGTTTGATCTTTAGTAATTGTAGCAGATTCTCTTAAATAATATCTACCAGTATTTTCGTTATATTCAACCCTTGCATAATGTCCAGTTGCAACATAATCAGCATCAAATACAGTTTTAGCCTTTTCTAATAATTTATCAAACTTAATATATTTATTACATGCAATACATGGATTAGGTGTTTTTCCATTTATATATTCTTCTGCAAAATAATCAATAACTTTATCTTTGAAATCATCTTTAAAGTTCATGTTATAATATGGAATATCCAGTTTATTTGCTACACTTCTTGCATCATTTACCGCACTAAGAGCACAACATGCTTTTTCACATACATTGTCATTATTTTCTCTTTGCCATATATTCATAGTAACCCCAATAACATCATAACCCTGTTTTTTTAAAAGATATGCTGTAACTGAACTATCAACTCCTCCACTCATTCCTACTACTACTTTCTTCATAACTACTCCTTCAATATATTTGATATTATACCATAAAGGCAAAAAAAAATCTAGAAAAATCTAGATTTTTAATTTTAGTCTTCAACTAAATCAAAAGCTGACTTTGGTTCTCCACATACTGGACATACATAATCTTCTGGAAGTTCTTCGAATGGAATATCTCCCTCATACTCATAACCACATACTCTACATACATATCTTTTCATAAATTTCACCCCTTATATATATATTATTATTCCAAAGAATATATAATATCTTTTGACATTGTTATATCTATTGGAAAATAACTAGTTACTTCAATACTTTCATCTTTTTCTATAACACCAGCATATCCTTTAGTCTCAATAAGTACTATATCATCACTATTTATAACTTTAATATAGAAATTAAGATCTTCTATTTTCTTACCTTTATTTTCAACTTTTGTAACTAATTTAGAAACACCATTTTCATAACTTAGACTGACTTTAGAAAAAGTTGGTTCTACATATTGATCTTCAGTAGAAGTAGTCTCTGATTCTTGACTATTGATAACTTCTTCTGATTGTGTCTTATCTCCTATAAACAAATAACCATACAAACATATTATAATGAAAGAAACAATAATAGCCCCCAACACAATAACTATATATAACCTAATATCAATGTTTTTTTTAACTATATTCTCATCTACTGTTTTTATCTTTTTTATTTTCTCTTTAATATTATTTTTTTTATTCATATTAACTCCATCTCATATATGTATATTTTAATACATATTTTGACAAAATACAATACTTTAATAAAATTTTGATATTAAACATGTTTAGAAACTTTTTCTACAATATCTTCTTTACTGTTGTATCCTATTAATGTATCGACTACTTTACCATCTTTAAATACAAGCATTGTTGGAACAACTTCTATTCTATATTCAGCAGCCAAGTCATAGTTCTCATCAATATTTACTTTAGCAATTTCAAAACCAATACTTCTTGAATTTGATATTTCATCTAATACTGGTGCTAACATTTTACATGGTGGACACCATGTAGCAAAGAAATCTACTAATACAACCCCTTCTTTTTTTAATACTTCACTTTCAAATTCATTTTCATTTAAATGTTTAACCATAACAATTACCTCCTATTTTTTATTAATCATTTTGATTATTTCTATTATTTTTTCATCTTTTATCTCATAATATACTTCATTACCTACTTTTTTAGAAGATATAATTCCAGAAAGTCTAAGTTTAGCAAGTTGCTGTGATACTAAACTTTGAGATACATTAGAACACATTACGAGTTCAGATACATTTCTACTTTTATTCATTACTAAATTAGTAAGTATACAAAGTCTTACGGGATTTGAGAGAATTTTAAAAATTTCAGAATTTCTTAATAAGTCATCTTTCATTATTAACCTCCTCTATATTAATATATTATAATATACTAATATACTTTTTGTCAATGTTTTTTTAAAATTTTATTGATTTTTTCAAAAATTTCTAAAACAAATAAAAAAACAGATAAAATAATTTAACCTAAACGCAATTAAATTAACTTTATCTGTATATTATTGTTATAACATACCTATTTTATTTCTATTCCTCCAAAAATGCATAAGCCCTTAATATACATAGTATGTGAGCCTTCAACCACTTCTCCTTTTGCTTTGTTACTTGCACCACCAAATATTGGTATATTTGAAACTTTAACGACAACATTATTTGGTACATATATTGTAACTCCACCAAATATTGCAGAAGTATCTATCAATACATCATCCTCTATTTGTGCTTTTGTCAAATCTAACTCAACTCCACCAAATATTGCATTTACAGTTGCACCTTTAAATGAAGAGTTTAACTCTATTTTTTGTCCACTAAATATTGCTGTATAATCTGTATTTTTATTCTTTTTAAATTCCTTTAGCTTCTTATTATCAACATCCAATACATTTTTTAGTATAATATTAAATCCAATCATTATTATAATAAATGGGATAATTAGTTTGGATATCATATACCATTCTAATATATCTCGTGATAAAAGAAGAAGTGCAACGCCTACTATTGTCCATGATATATTTGATATTGATATACCACTTTTTATCATATTAGCAAGTGCTGGTATGATTATAAATAAAGTCCACCAACCTTTAAAAAATATTATTGATATATCTATAATTTCAAGTGAATGTAAGCCAAAAAGAACTCCTATTGCAATAACTATGATGCCCCAAACAAGACTACTTAGTTTTTCCTTCATAATGAATTACCTCCCATATAACTAATCCAAATTTAAATATTCATCATACGACATTTTTTTATCAATTATACTTCCATCATCCTTTATTTCAATTATCCTATTTGCTATTGAGTTTATAAACTGATGATCTTGAGAAACAAAAAGTACAACACCTTTAAAATTAATTAATGCGTTATTAACAGATGTTATGGCCTCTAAATCTAAGTGATTTGTTGGCTCATCTAGTATTATAACATTAGCATTTTTAAGCATCATTTTAGCAAGCATACATCTTAC
Organism: uncultured Clostridiaceae bacterium; assembly: GCA_964593045.1. GTDB lineage: Bacteria > Bacillota > Clostridia > TANB77 > CAG-465 > JAOAHC01. Next base: position 35,900 of record CAZQJQ010000003.1, on the reverse strand, counting down.
TTTTTCTCCACCAGAAAGTACATTAGCTTTTTTTAATGCCTCTTCACCGGAAAATAACATTCTTCCTAAAAATCCTCTAACAAAAGTATCATTTTTTTCCGGAGAATAATCCATAAGCCAATCAGTAAGCGAAATATCTTTCTCAAAAAAAATACTATTGTCTTTTGGAAAATATGAGTTTGATGTTGTAATTCCCCAAGATATATCACCACTATCTGATTTTTCCTCATTCATTAATATATTAAATAATGTAGTAGATGCTATCCCATTACCTATAAAAGCAATTTTGTCATCTTTTAATACTTTAAATGAAACATTATTAAGTATTTTTTTCCCATCTATGGTTTTTGTAAGATTTGAAATTTCTAATACTTCGTTTCCTAGCTCTCTATCTATTTTAAAATCTACATATGGATATCTTCTAGTTGAAGGTCTTATCTCTTCTATGTCAATTTTTTCAAGCAGTTTTTTTCTAGATGTTGCTTGTTTTGATTTTGAAGCATTTGCACTAAATCTTTGTATAAACTCTTTTAATTCCTTAATTTTTTCTTCTTTCTTTTTATTAGAATCTTTAACCTGCTTTAATGCCAATTGACTTGATTCATACCAAAAATCATAATTTCCTGGATATATTTGAATTTTTCCATAATCAACATCAGCTATATTTGTACATACTTTATTTAAAAAGTGTCTATCATGTGATACAACTATAACTGTATTTTCAAAATCAATTAAAAAATTTTCAAGCCAGTTAACAGCATGTATATCCAAATGGTTAGTTGGCTCATCTAATAGCAAAATATCAGGTTCACCAAATAACGCTTGAGCAAGCAATACTTTAACTTTATCAGTATCTTCTAACTCTTTAACATAGCTGTCATGTAAGCTTGTAGATATTCCTAATCCTTCTAATAGTTGAGCTGCATTTGTCTCGGCATCCCATCCATCAAGTTCTGCAAATTCTGCTTCAAGTTCACCTGCTTTTATTCCATCTTCATCTGTAAACTCTGTTTTTGAATATATTGCATCTCTTGCTTTCATTATATTATATAATTTCATGTTACCCATTATAACAGTTTCTAAAACCTTCTTCTCGTTATATTCATAGTGATCCTGTTTTAAAACAGATAGTCTTTCCCCTTTAGTTATACTTACTTCACCAGAATTTGGTTCTATTTCACCAGATAAAATTTTTAAAAAAGTAGACTTTCCTGCTCCATTAGCACCTATTATTCCATAACAATTACCAGGTGTAAATTGTATATTTACATCCTCAAATAACGTTCTTTTTCCAAATCTTAATGTAACATCATTTGCACTTATCATTTTTTACCTCCAAATTATGTTTATACAAGCTATTATACTATATATCAGATATATATTCAAGTAAAAATCATATAAAAGAAAAGAAAGTTAGACCAGCAAAAAAAGTGTAAATATATTCATCTACACTTTTTTATAACTTTTTAAATTTTAAAAAATTAATTTTTTAATTTATTGGTTTAAAATCTACATATAAATCATCATCTATATCTGAATCTGAACTAGAGTAAGAGTCAGAGTCATCATAAGTATAACTAGAGTTATCAGAATCATACATTGAAGAACTACTACTTGATAAATCATTTATAATATCAATTATATCTGCAATTGCTTCATTTTTCATTAAATTAGTAAGTATCTTCTCTGAATCAGTACTAGTTAATTCATCACTTTCAACGATATTTGATTTACTAATATTTTCCTTTTCTAATGAATCTAATTTGCTTAAAGTAACATCAAGTGATAATTTTAATGTTCCTAAATCTTCAGTTGCTGCACTTAAATTAATTTTTTTTGTAATTTCATTAGTAGCTTTTGTAGTATCTACACTAACATTTCCTGTTATTGTATAATCTTCTGAATCTTGTTTTGTATTTAAAGTATAATCTAAATCAATACTGTTATCTGATATTTCACCATTTAAATTAATGCTTATATCTTCACCAACTGTCATATTAATATCATAATTATCTTCTGAAACTTCTTTAGATGTTATTATAATTTCTGTATCTTCTGCTGTCATTACTATCTTCTGGTCATATTTATCATCATCTAATAACATACATTTCATTTCTGTTATATTTCCATCTTCATCTGTAGCAGATACTTCATACATAACTGCTTTATTAGTAATACCTGTTGTATATATAGATAATACTATATCATTTTCGTTATTTTTAATACTGTCTTTTAAATCTTCTAATTTTTCTTCTATATCTGCTGTATCATATGAATCATCTTCACTACTCATTATATTAGTTAAAATATCCATTGCTTTTGTATCATCTTTTATTTCATCTATTATATCATCAAAAGCTCCATCTTTTTTCATTTCTGTAATAAGTAATGTGTTTTTTGTTGCACTTACCTTACTACCATCAAGGTCAATTGTTTCCTTGCTAGAATCAATATATTCATCTGATATATTATCTTTAAATGCAGATAGACATTTATCTATTAAATATACATAATCATCTTTTGTTACTTTATTTGCATTTTCTACATAGTCTGTATATTCAGTTTCTGTATGTATATATTTATCAAATATATCTTGTATATATATATATATATCATCTTCATCAAGATACCCTGTTAAATCTAACGCATTTTTATCGTTATAATTATATTTTAAATTTAATGTTGCATATTCATTTTTAGAATCATTTTTAAAATCTAAGTCAATATCAGAATCGTTAATAATATTTTGAATTTCCTCATAGTCACCTAAAACATCATCGTTTAAGTCACTATCTATTTTTAGATTTGCTTCCACCTGATATGGACTGTCACCATTACCTGTTATACTTGAATAAGTTGCATCTGTTGAAATCTTATTAATATTAGATGATAACTTATCCAAAGCAGTGTTAATAACAACCTTTGGCGAATTTACTATTAATAATAGTACTACGGCAGCAATCACTAATACTGCAACAACAATAATAAGTATAGCGATCTTTGAAATGCCTTTTTTTGAATTTTTCATATATATCCCCCTCTATACTATATGAACAAAAAGTTCATATTTAATACACAATGTGATTTTATCACTAAATTTTACAAAAATCAACATTTTATATAAAAAAAAATGCTAAATATTTACTATTTAACATCTCTTATTTATTATTTTTTATTTTTTACTTTAAATTAAATCAAATTTTCTTTAAATATTTATCTATTATTTCATCTTGAATATTTACATTAACACCTAACACTATAGCGTAAACCAAATAATATTCCCATAAAACAAGTTCGGCTTCCTTTCTATTTTTAATAACAGAAAAATCTTTCAAATAGTTTTTAAGTGCATATGCTTTATTTATAAGTTGATTACCTTTTGCTGTTCTCTTATAATTTTTATTAAAATGTACTATCTGATCTATTATATAAAATATAGATATAATAATTGAAATTGGTATCATCAAAATACATAGAATATCTAAAATCTGAAATACATATGCTTTCTTTATAACACCATACTCTATTTTATCTGCTCTTACCTTATTATACGAATAAAATTTCTCATCATACCCATTAACATTTAATATTCTATAATAGTAATCTTCTTGTTTAATTTTACCCTCATCATATAATTTTTCAATTTCTTTTTCATCTTGAATCTCTAAATATTTAACACCATCATATTCAAAAAAACTATGATTTTCAAATACATATTTATCAAATATTATAACGTAATTAATAATAATTATAGGAATAAATATTGCAATTAAAATTTTAATTAATTTAAATACTTTAGCAGAATTATTCTTCTTAATATAATTATATGTCAACGCTTCTTGCTCAACTACTTTTGAATACTTACTTTCATCAAACTGGTTGTTTTTTATAAGTTCCAATACCATCTTTTCTGATTCTAACAACTCATTCTTAGAATCTACTTTATTTATAACTATTAAATTCCCATTTTTCTTAATAATATATCCTGTTAGTTTTAATTTTAATATTGTAGCACTTACACTTTTTCTAACATCTGTATCCATAGTTGCTGTAAACATAATTATACTAGGAGATATTTTATTTAAATCATCTCTATAATATATATATTCATTATTTGATTTTAATTTAGAATTTTTAAATATCCTTAAACTTCTAAATATCTTTTTAGAAAAATAATATATACCAAGCCATAAAAACGGTGAAAATACAATTATTACTGCTGTATAAGTTAGATAATCAAACGCATCTTCTATATCAAATATAAATGGTTCTGTTTTTATAATAAAACATAAAATAATATATAATAATGATAATAGAATAAGAAATATATCCTGTATAATTTCTGTAGTTTTTTTCATAATTACTTTTTTTTGAATTATTAATAATATAATTGGAACAATAGATAAAAATAGTCCAACAATAATCATACATTACACCTCTTTTTTATTATTTTAATACTCTATCAATAAAGCTATTATATCAAAAAAACACACAATTGCAATATTTCTTTATCTTCTTTTCCTACTAGTTTTTTTGCTTTTTTTAAAACCATTTTCGCTACTTGAATCTGAAATTTCTATGCTTAAAATTCTACCATTAAACTTTTTGTTTGCTTGTTTTTTGATAACACTATCAATATAGTTTTCATCTATGTTTACAAATGAAAATTTATCTAATATTTTTATTCCAGTAACACTGTCTTTAGGTATCTGCATATCTTCTACAAATAGTTTTTTCATTTTTGTATTATCAAAGCCATCTAATTTACCCATATTTACAAAAACTCTTGTAATATTTTCAGATAATCTTCTACTTGTTATATTTGAACCTTTTTTACCTTCATCTATTTTTTTTACTTTTTTATCAAATTCCATTTTAAGTAATATAGCAGCTATATCTATAGTTTGTATATCACCATTTTCTTGTGTTATTTTTTGAATTATATCAGTATATTTTGAAAAATCACCTTTAACATACTCTTCTTTTATCTTCTCTATTTTTTGAACTACTTTCTTTTCAAGAACAGCTTCAAAAGAAGGAACTTTTTCTAATACTATATTTGCCTTAGTATATCTTTGTATATCTCTTAATTTATACATTTCTTTTGCTGAGACAAGAGTATATGCTTTTCCAACTCTACCAGCTCTACCTGTTCTTCCTATTCTATGGACATAATATTCTTCATCACTTGGTATATCATAGTTTACAACAAGTTCAACATCATCTACATCTATACCACGTGCTGCAACATCAGTTGCAACTAGTATATCAATTTCTTTGTTTCTAAATCTTTTCATTATATTATCTCTTTGTGTTTGCTTTATATCTCCATGTAATGCTTCTACCATATAACCACACGCTTGTAAATGTATTGTTAGTTCTTCTACTTTCATTTTTGTATTACAAAAAACGACTCCAAGTTTTATATTCATAGAATCAAGCAATCTAACTAATACATCTGGTTTATTTGAATTAGATGTTTCTATATAGTATTGTTCTATTTTAGGAGCAACAATTTGTGAATGCTCTATTTTTATAACTTTAGCATCTTTTCTTTGATATTTTGTAGTTATATTCATTATTCCTTTTGACATAGTTGCTGAAAATAGCACAATTTGTTTATTATCATTAGTCTTTTTTAAAATTTCATCAATATCTTCTCTAAATCCCATATTTAACATTTCATCAGCTTCGTCTAAAACAAGCATTGAAATATTATCTAATTTTAATGTTTTTCTTCTCAAATGATCCATTATTCTTCCAGGAGTTCCTACAACTATTTGCGGTTTTTTCTTAAGTGCAGTTATTTGTCTTTCAATTTGTTGACCTCCATATATAGATACAACTTTTACATCCTCTTTATATTTTACAAGTTGTTTTAATCCTTCACATGTTTGTATGGTAAGTTCTCTTGTTGGAGATAATACAAGTACTTGTACATTATCTTTCTTAATATCTAATTTTTCTATTGCAGGAATTCCAAATGCATATGTCTTTCCTGTCCCTGTTTGTGCAAGTCCAATAACATCATTACCCTCCATAATTTCCGGTATTGATTGCGTTTGTATTGGTGTTGCTTCTTCAAATCCCATTGAATCTAACGCCTTGTTTATTTCGCTAGATAAATTTAATTCTTTAAATGTTATATTATTCATTATTTTTCCTTTCATAATATATTTTAAGCAAAAAAATATATTGCAAATATTTCATTGCAATATACATCTTGCATAAATATATTTCTCTTATGTAATCTATTATATCATAATTTATTACAAAAAGATACTATTTTAAAAAAATTAGTTCTACTTTTCATAATTTCTAATTTCTTCTTGCAGTTTAGATATAAATTCAGGTAAAGTTGTAGAACCAACATCTCCTTTATTTCTTGAACGTACACCTACTGTATTTGAAGATTCCTCTTTTTCTCCTACTACTAACATATATGGTACTTTTTCAAGTTGTGCTTCTCTTATCTTGTATCCTATTTTTTCAACTCTATCATCAATTTCTACTCTTATACCATTTTTTTCTAATTCTCTTTTTACTAAATTAGAATAGTCAATATAGTTATCTGATATAGGTAAAACTTTTACTTGTATTGGTGCAAGCCAAGTTGGAAATGCTCCAGCATATTTTTCAATAAGCATTGCCAAAGTTCTTTCATAACATCCAAGTGATGTTCTATGAATTACAACTGGTCTTTTCTTTGATCCATCCTTATCTACATATGTCATATCAAATTTATCTGCTAGTTGAAAATCAACTTGAACAGTAATTATTGTATCTTCCTTACCCCATACATTCTTGTATTGTATATCAAGCTTAGGTCCATAAAATGCGGCTTCACCATCCGCTTCTTCATAATCAATATTTAATTTATCAAGTATCCCTTTTAAAACTGATTGAGAATGATTCCATTCCTCATCTGTTCCCATATATTTTTCTCTATCATTTGGATCCCATTTAGAAAATCGGTAAGACAATCCATCATCTAAGCCTAACCTTTTTGTAAACAAATCAATTAAATCTATACATCCTTTTATTTCTTCTTCTAGTTGATCAAGTCTTACAAGTAAATGTCCCTCTGAAATTGTAAACTGTCTTACACGAATAAGTCCGTGCATTTCACCTGAATCTTCATTTCTAAACAATGTAGATGTTTCATTGTATCTAAGAGGTAAATCTCTGTAACTTCTTTGTCTATTTTTATATGCCATAAATTGGAAAGGACAAGTCATTGGGCGAAGTCCAAACACTTCTTTATCTTTTTCGGGATCTCCTAGTATAAACATACCATCTCTATAATGATACCAATGTCCAGACACTTTATATAAATCAGATTTTGCTAAAAATGGAGTCTTAGTAAGAAGATATCCTCTTTTTTCTTCTTCATCCTCTACCATTCTTTGTAATATTTGAATTACTCTTGCACCTTTTGGTAAAAGTATTGGTAATCCTTGACCAATCATATCAACAGTTGTAAATAGTTCTAATTCTCTTCCTAATTTATTATGATCTCTTAATTTAGCTTCTTCTAATCTTTGTATATGTTCTTCTAACTGTGATGCTTTAGGATATGATACCGCGTAAATTCTTTGTAGCATTTTATTTTTTTCATCACCTCTCCAATACGCACCAGATGATGATAAAATTTTTACTGCTTTTACTTTTCCAGTACTAAGTAAGTGTGGTCCAGCACATAAATCAACAAACTCTCCTTGTTTATACATTGTTATTTCTTCACTATCTGAAATGTTTTCAATTAGCTCTGTTTTATATGGTTCATTATTCATAATATCTAGTGCTTCTTTTTTAGATACTACAAATTTTTCGATTTTTAGATCCTCTTTTATAATTTTTTTAACTTCTTCTTCGATTTTTAATTTATCTTCTTCAGTAAAAGGTGTATCAATATCAAAATCATAATAAAAACCTTCATTTGTTGCTGGACCTATCGCAAGTTTTACATCTTTATATAGTCTTTTAACTGCTTGAGCAAGTATATGTGACGAAGTATGCCAATATGCTTTTTTGCCATCTATATCACTTTCAAATGTGTGTATATTTAATTTACAATCGTTATTTAATATGTATCTTAAATCTACTACTTTTGAATCTACAGTAGCACACGTTGCAACTCTTGCAAGTCCTTCACTTATCTTAGAAGCAACCTGTATAACACTTATACCTTTTTCTACTTCCAAACTACTACCATCTTTTAACTCAATTTTTATCATAAAAATACCTCCTTAAAAATTAAGTAACACAAGAAAAAGTACCTCTATAAGCACAAATCTTATGCTTATAGGGGTACATATATATGCACGGTTCCACCCTATATTTAACTTAATTATTTGGTCTTTCGCAAACCAAGGCGATAGCTTTCACTACATGCTCCGGGGTAGTCTTCAATACGTAAACCTTCAAAACTAGCTTCCAGCCACGACTAGTTCTCTCTTCTTTAGCGTACTACATATTTACTCGTCCCTTCATTGCAAAATACATAAATATTTTATGTACATATTTAGTATATCAAAAAAATAAATAAAATACAATAGTTATGAAAACATTTATATGGAAATTTCCAATTTCAAATGAAACTTTCTTAAATAAGAAAAAGTTATTAGGCATTACAATTTTAAAACAATTTCTAAATGTTACTTAATCAATTTAATATTATTGGTGCCGAAAGTGGGACTTGAACCCACACGAGTTTTACCTCACTGGATTTTGAGTCCAGCGCGTCTGCCAATTCCACCATTTCGGCATTAACTGCTACTTAAAACAGTAGCAAGATAATAATAACATAAAATATATTTAAAATCAATGTTTTTAGTTATAAATAAAGAATTTTTATTCTTTTTAGTTCATATGGAACCTCTTTATCTATAAATTCACTAAAACCATACATTATATAATCTGGTTTTAAATTTTCTATTTTCCCTATTTTTAAAGTAATTTGTATACTTAAATCAAGTAGAAATGTATATCCTATTATTTGTGGTTTTATATCTATTCTTTCCATTCTGTCCTTTGACTTTTTAAGTACTAATATTTCATTTTGAGATAAATATTCTTTCATTTTATTTTTATACCACTCTTTGATATCTTCTATTTCCTTTTTATTTTTTCCTTCAAACATATCATCAAAAATATATTCAAATTGATATACTCCAGCATAAACTCTATTTACTAAACTTGGTTCTTCTATATTTACATATTCAGCAGAAAGTATTGTTATTCCACTTGGCACTACACTGTTTAATTGCCTTATTAAAAAAGGAAGAGGATATCTTTCTTGTAAAATAACTTCTAAAATTTCTCCTATACTTTCTATTCCTTCTTCTAATGGATTTACAAATAACATTTCTGGTTTATTTGGATTTTTTTCAGAATAAGATACTAACACATCAGCTCTTTTAAAAATTTTTTCAAATGTTTTAAATAAATCATAATGTGATATATATATTGCCTCTTTAGATTTACTATATGTTATTCTTACTTTTTGCATATTTAACACTCCCATAAGTATTATATCATAATTTAGCGTTTTTTGAAAGTCTTTACATAAAAAATGTTAAAAGCATTGTATTTTAAATTTAAATACATTGCTTTTAATCTAATTTAGTTTTATGCTATTTTACTTTTACATCTATTTTTATTGTCTCTTCATTTATTTTCACTTCAGTATAACTATCTATTTGATCGTTATATCTAAATTCAACTACAAGTGTTTCTTTTGAAATAACGGATTCATATTTTTGTATAATTAACTCTAGTTTTTCATTTCCTGATACATATAATATAATTCTATTTAAAACTTCAAAATTTTTATCTTTTCTCATATTCTGTATTTTAGATAAAATTTCTCTTAAATATCCTTCTTCTTTTAATTCATCAGTTATATGAGTATCTAATACAACTCCAACTTCACCTTCACCTGCAAAAGCGAAACCTTCTTTACCTTGCATAGTTACAAGCAAGTTTTCTGAAGTTAGTGAAAGTTCGGTATCTTCATCTAACAATATATTTTCATATCCCCCAGCTTTTATTTTATTTGCTAAATCCATTTGATTTAATTTTGAAATTTCTTCTTTTATCTTAGGAATATATTTACCATATTCTCTACCTAGCACAGGAAGATTTGGCATTATTTTAAAGCTTACATAATCTGACATTTCAGCACCAAGCACAACTTCTTTTACATTTAGTTCTTCTTTTACTATATTTCCATAATATTCTGGTAATGTGTCTACTGATATAAGCATTTTTTGTAATGGCTGTCTATTTTTTATATTAACATTGTTTCTTGCACTTCTTCCAAGCTTTACAATCTTATATGCAAGATCCATTTCTTTTTCAAGGTTATTATCAATTTCTTCTGTGTTTACTTCTGGATAATAGCACAGATGCACACTTTCATTTGCATTACTGTCAACACTCAATACTAAATTTTGATATATTTCATCTGATATAAACGGAACAAATGGAGCTGTTACTTTAACAAGTGTTGTAAGTACCCTATATAGTGTTACATATGCTCCTATTTTATCGTCATCTAACTCTTGTTTCCAGTACCTATCTCTATTTCTTCTTACATACCAATTTGAAAGTTCATCAGTAAAATCTTCTATTAGATGTCCCGAACCTGTTATATCGTAATTTGTTAAACCTTCATCCACTAATTTTACAAGTGTATTTAATTTTGAAATTATCCACTTATCCATTATATTTGTTATTTTAAAATCTGAATAATCTAAAGGATTGAAGTTATCAATATTTGCATATAACACATAAAATGAATATACATTCCAAAGAGTACTTAAAAATCCTCTTTTGCTTTCTTCAACATTTTCAATAGATAATCTAGATGATAACCATGGTGCACTTCCTGTGTAAAAATACCATCTCGTAGCATCTGCACCAACCGTATCTAACAAATATATTGGATCCACACCATTTTTCTTAGATTTAGACATTTTTTGACCCTTGCCATCTAATACATGACCAAGTACTATACAGTTTTCAAAAGGTGTTTTGTCAAAAAGTGCAGTTCCAAGTGCTGTTAACGTATAGAACCAACCTCTTGTTTGATCTATTGCTTCCGATATAAACTGAGCAGGAAATTGCTTTTTAAATAAGTCTTGATTTTCAAACGGATAATGCCACTGTGCAAAAGGCATTGAACCAGAATCAAACCAGCAATCTATTACTTCTTTTGCTCTTGTCATATTCTTTCCACATTTTGGACATTTTAATATAACTTCATCTATATATGGTTTATGTAGTTCAATATTTTCTGGTACATCTACTCCCTTTTGTTTTAGTTCTTCTATACTTCCAATACATTCTTGATGTCCACAGTTTTCATCTTCACAAGTCCATACTGGTAAAGGAGTTCCCCAATATCTATCTCTTGATATTCCCCAGTCAATTACATTCTCTAAAAATTTACCAAATCTTCCTGTTTTAATTGTTTCTGGATACCAATTAACTTCACTGTTATTTTTTACAAGTTCATCTCTTAATGTACTCATTGCAACAAACCAACTAGCTTTTGGATAATATAGTAATGGTGTATCACATCTCCAACAGTGTGGATATGAATGTAGCACTTTTTCTTTAGAAAACAACTTATTGTTATTTTTTAAATATTCACATATATCTTCATTACAGTCTCTTACAAATCTACCTTTCCACGGAGTTACTTCATCTACAAACTTACCTGATTTATCTACTAAATTTACAAAAGTAATACCGTTTTGTTTTGCTACTAGACTATCATCCTCACCATATGCAGGTGCTATATGTACAATACCCGTACCATCAGTTAATGTAACATAATCTCCATGTATTACTTCAAATGCTTTTCCTTCTGCTTTTGCAAATGGTATTAATTGTTCGTATTTTATACCAAGTAAATCTATACCTTTATATTCATTAATAACAGAATAATCTTTGTCTTTTAAAACAGAAGGAATCAAATCTTTTGCAAGAACATAAACTTCATATATAGGTTCTTCATCAGTTCCGACATTTACCTTTACATCAGCATAATCATATGATTTATTTACACATAGTGCTAAGTTTGAAGGTAATGTCCATGGAGTTGTTGTCCATGCAAGTATATATTTATTCTCTCCTACTACCTTAAATTTAGCTATACAAGTTAAATCTTTTACATCTTTATATCCTTGAGCTACTTCATGTGATGAAAGAGCTGTTCCACATCTTGGGCAATATGGCATTACTTTATGACCCTCATATAGCAGACCTTTATTCCATAACTCTTTTAATGCCCACCACACTGATTCAATGTATTTGTTATCATATGTTATATATGGATTATCCATATCTACCCAATATCCTACTTTGTTTGTCATATCTTCCCATATATGTACATATTTAAAAACACTTTCCTTACATTTTTTAACAAACTCTTCTACACCATATTCTTCAATTTGTTCTTTACCAGATATTCCTAATTCTTTTTCAATTTCAAGTTCTACAGGAAGGCCATGAGTATCCCATCCTGCTTTTCTTATAACCTTATAGCCTTTCATAACTTTATATCTTGGTATTATATCTTTCATTACTCTAGTTATAATATGGCCTGCATGTGGCATACCATTAGCCGTTGGAGGACCATCATAAAATGTAAAATATTCTTTACCTTCATTCATCGCAAAATTTTTATTAATTATATCTTTTTGTTTCCAAACTTTTGCAACATTCCTTTCCACACCAACGAAACCATCTTCTTTTAATTCAACTTTTTTATACATATGCATTTCCTCCTTAAAAAAACACTCATCCTATATTACTATAGGACGAATGTAAATATCCGTGGTACCACCTAAATTCATTAATCAAAATTGATTAACCTTATTTATCTTTTAACGCAAGATATACGTCTATACTTACTATAATTTCAGAATAGCAACTAGTAGGTGATAATAAATAAATGAACACCTGTCAAATTTTCAGCTACCTTTGACTCTCTTTAGGCTCTTTTCTATTTACCGTGTCCTACATCATAGTATTTATATATTCAATATATATATTATTACATACTTTTAATCAAATTTCAATAGTTTGTCTTTTTTTTTTGCTATAACACATCATATTCATCAAAGATATTACCAACTATCTCTTCTATCATATCTTCAGTTGTTACAATACCTGAAAACATTAAATTTTTGGTAACTACAATACCCATATTTTGTCTTTGTTCTTGCATCTCTTTGAATATTTTATCTACCTTTTCTTTTTCATGTACATAATATGGTTTTCTTATTATTTCCCTTAAATTAAAAGATCTATTTTCAGAATGAAAATTTATTATATCTTTTACATTTAATACACCTATAACATTATTTATATTGTTTTCATATACAGGAAATCTAGTATATTTATATTTTTTTATAAATTCATTTAATTCTTTAATAGTGATATTTACATTGATTGATATGACCATATCTTTAGGTGTCATTATTTTAGCAATTTCAATATCATTTAATTTAAAAACATTAAAAATTAAATTTTTTTCGTTTTCATTAATAGTACCAGTTTCTCTACCTTCTTGTATCATCATTTTAATATCTTCTTCGGTAATTTTACTCTCAACATCTTTTTTTATTCCAAATATATTTGCTACTAAATCAGTTGATTTAGTAAGTATGAATATAAATGGTTTTGCTATTTTGGTTACCGTATATATTAGTCCAACTGTAGTATATGCAACTTTTTCTGGAGTAGATATTGCAATTTTTTTAGGAATTAATTCTCCAAAAACAAGTGTTATATATGAAAGAAGTATGGTTATTACTACAACAATAATAGTCTTTAATACATCCTCTTGAATTTGTATATTTCCCATATGTTGTACTATTTCATCAGCAAAAGTTTCAGCAGCAAAAGCACTAGCTAAAAATCCAGCTATTGTAACCCCAATTTGTATTGCAGCTAAAAACTTACCGGGTTCGCTAAGTAAAGTATGTATTTTTATAGCTTTTTTATTTTTCTTTTCAACTTCTTCTTTAAGTCTTCTTTTGTTTAATGATAGGAATGCAAGCTCTGATGCAGAAAATATTCCGTTACATCCAATTAATATAACAAGTAACAATATATTAAACAACACTAAAAAATCTCCTCCAATTTTAAATTATTATATCATATGTTTTTATATAAATAAAGATTAGACAAGATAAAATTTAAAATTTAAACAAAAACAGATATATTTCTATACCTGCTTTTGTTTATTTTGATTTTACATTTTATTTTCAAATTTAATTTGTGTTTTACACTTTTGGCTCAACGATAAATTTAATACCAGTTTTATCTTCATTGTCAATAACTACTTCAGTAAATGCTGGTGCACAAACAAGTTCTACTCCTGTTGGTGCTACAAAACCTCTAGCAATCGCAACAGCTTTTACAGCTTGATTAATTGCTCCTGCACCAATAGCTTGCATTTCTGCTCTTCCATTTTCTTTTATAAGGCCTGCTATTGCTCCTGCAACTGAATTTGGACTAGATTTTGCTGAAATTTTTAATATATCCATTCTTATACCTCCACTTTATCTTTTGCTTCTTGTACATCATTTGTACATGAGAAATTATATATAATAGTAAAATAAAAAGCAATAGTTTTTTTGTTAATTCTAGTTTTTTGACATTTTTTTCAACTATTTTTAACCATTTCTATCATTTTAACTTTTACAACCATATCTAAATGTATTACAATGACATATTGCTATTGCAAGTGCATCAGTTGTATCATCTAATTTTGGCATGTTTTCTAAGCCTAAAAAACTTTTAACCATGTTTTTAATTTGTATTTTATCTGCTCTTCCATATCCGACTAAAGCTTGTTTTACTTCAAGTGGTGTATATTCAAATATTTTTATATTTGACTTTTGAAGTACAGTTAGTATCACACCTCTTGCTTGTGCAACATTTATTGCAGTTTTTGTGTTAGTATTAAAAAACAACTCTTCGATAGCTGAACATTCAATATCATATCTATTTATAACATCAAGAAGATCATCTGCTATTTTGCAAAGTCTTTTTGGAATATCATCAGTTGCTGGTGTTGTTATACTACCATATTCTAACACTTTATATTTGTTTTTTGAGTAGTTTATAACACCATAACCGACTCTACCGTAACCAGGATCAATTCCAAGTACTATCATATTCACTACCTCTTTCTTAAGTTAACATATCATATAGTCTTATCATTTCTGCATTAGTAAGTAAATCATATATATTATTTGATACCTCTAATCCTTTCTCATGATATATTTTTTTTACACCACCATTTATATGCCTATCAATATCTGTTATTAGTTCTTTTACTAAATTATATGCTATTTTTTGAGAAGCTCTCGTAACTCCATTTTGTCTTAGATTAGCTTTTACAAAATGTGCCATATATTTTGGATATAAATAGCCATTGTTTTTTTCATCGTTTTTAGATAACTCTCTTAATCCATATGGTGTATATAACTCTTTAAATATACTATCTAACAACTTCACAGGTATATCAGAAAACACACATTGATATGATAGACTTATGCAATATAACATGTATATTGTAGTTATACTTTTTTCTTCATTTTTATTATGTTTCATTATCCTTTTATCATTAAGCCAAAAATTATCTACTATATATTCTTTCAATTCTTCTAATATGATGTATATTTCTTCATCTTGTATTTGTTTTGGTATTGTTAAACTCTCATATATTTTTAGTGCGTTATACCATAAAGCACATATATCTATATAGTCCATATATTCTTGTTTTATAGTTTTATTTACACTAATTATATTCTCAACTATTTCTTTTATCATATTAGAAAGTATATTAAGATCATTTTCAGAAATTTCTTTTTGGATAACTCTATTTACTCCTTCAACATACCACAATTTTAGCTCAATAATATTTTTATTTGTTTCATCATCAGGAGTTTTAACATTTTTCTCATATAAATCAATGTATTTCTTTACTTTAGATAATATTTTTATTGCCTCTTTAATTTTACCACTTACTAGATATTGTCCTTCCACAGCTCTTACTATATCTATAACAGAAGTAATTGGCAATTTTCCTGTTTTAGATAAAAATGTCAGTTCAGGAATCATACCCAGTTCCATATTAAAATTGTCAATTGCCATTTCTAAATTTTGAAGTTCTACATACTCTTCTTTTATATTATCACATATTTTCTCCATTCTATGTGATTTACTCATATAAATATCATCAGTAGTATATTCAGATACTGAAAAATCTTTATCTGATATGTATAATGTTACTTTTTTTGTTTCGTTTGGATTTAAGCTAACATAAAAATATCCAGGAATAAACAAATCATCAAATAAAACAACTTTTTTTGCTTGTTCATCTATATATTCATATTTTAAATTTTTAAGATAATCCGTTTCTTTGTCAAATTTCAAATCATTTGATTTTAAAATTATATTATCTTGATTAGTTATACTTAAGTTAATAAGTTGTCCATTTGATACTTCTCTTTGATTAAACTTAAGATTACTGTATTTTTTAGTTTCCAAAGAATTTCTATATGTTACAAGTGGAAAAATTTTAAATTTACACTTAGAACTTGTTTTATTATTAATATCATATTCAATATATAACACATTCTCATTTTCTATAAATGACAATCTTTTTTTATAACATATATTATTTATATCATAGTCAAATGTATAATCTAGCAGATTAACACCAACTAAATATTCATCGGTATTTAAATTCATAGAGCTTGTAGTATATCCTGCAACGGTATATTCTTTGCTACCCATTTGTACTTTTTCAATTATATTTGAAAGCATTACTTTATTATTTTTTATATACAAGCCTTCATATAACTTTTTTAGCTCTAATGTAGCATTCATAAAAAGATATGCATTCATATTGCTAGATAAAGTAAATTCAACTTGCTTTGCTTTATCTAATGTATTTATTCCTCTTTTGTATTTGAACATTGTATACACCCATCCTTTATTTTTTTGTATTTTCTAATATCTTTTTTGTCTTCTTTGATGTATTATTTATCATTTTTTTTACTTTTTCACTATGTTTTACTAATTCCTCATCAGTAGATTTTATTTTTTTAGACACCTCATCATTTTTATTTACTTTTTTATTTGCCTCTATTTTATTTTTTATCTTATCTTTACCTTTTACTATAGCATTACCTATTTTCTTTGTGCCTTTTTTTACAACTTTTACAAAGTCTTCTTTATTATCCATTAGTTTTTTTTGCTTTTTTAAATGTTTCTTTTTAACTTTAACAATATTTAAATCACCAATTCTTTTAGTTTTTGCTATTGCTATTATAAGTTCGGCAACTCTATCACTATCATGTATTATCGAGTTTGGTGCTGTTAATACTAAATCTTCTTGTATTACAGAAATTGCCCTATTATGTATATTTTCTAAATCGTTTACAACCGGTGTAGAATCTCCTTGATTAAAATCTTTTATCATTTCTTCTGTTATTTCTCCGTTATTTGCTATTACATAATCTAATACATGTTTTCCAATGTATCTTTCAATTTCATTTACATGCCTTGCAAGTGTATAGCCATCAGTTTCTCCAGGTTGATTCATTAAATTAGATATAAACACTTTTTTAGCTTTGCTCTGTATTATTGCTCTTGCTACTTCATCTACAAGTAAATTACAAGCGACACTTGTATATAGGCTACCAGGTCCTAATACTATTACATTTGCTTCCTTTATACTTTCTATGACCTCTGGTGCTGGTTTACATACAGTTTCTTTCAAAAATATTTGTTTTATAGGGCTCCTAACTTCTGTTACTCTTGGCTGTATATTTGTTTCTCCTACTACTACTTCTCCATTTTCCAGTCCTGCACATAATTTCATTTTATCTAATGTTACAGGAAGTACTTTACCTCTTATCTTAAATATCTCTGATATTTTTTCAACTGCATTTGCAAAACTACCAGTTATTTCAGTCATAGCAACTATAAGTAAATTACCAAGAGAATGATTATCTATATGTCCATCTTTGAATCTATATGTAAGCAGTCTATCTACAGTTGCTTCTGATGTTGATAGTGCAGCAATACATTTCCTTATATCTCCTGGTGCTAAGACATCCATTTCATCTACTAATTTTCCTGTACTTCCACCATCATCAAAAGTTGTTACTATAGCAGTAATATTTGATGTATATTCTTTTACACCTCTTAAAATATTTGATAGTCCACTTCCACCACCAATTATTACTACTTTAGGTCCCTTTTTAAGCGAAGTATTCTCGTACAATAACTTCTTTAAGTTTATATTTTGAGATTTTCCAGATAAGTTTTTAAGTGATAAAAACAATATCTTTCTTTGTGCAAATACAAATGAATATACTATACCAAATGCAGATAAAGCAATCAATATAATGTATGCTATTAAATGTTTGTAATCAATATCCATTATACTCATTAGTTTATATGTACTTATAACCATTACAGCAATTGAAACTAACTGTAACAATATGTATCTTTTGACTTTGGTACCTGGTTTTAACCATTCTAAAATTGTTTTCATTTTAATTTTCTCCTCCAATTATTTCTACTTCTGTTTGTAGCATAACTCCATATTTTTCAAAAACAGTGTTTTTTATATGATCTATAAGATCTAAAACATCTTTACATGTTGCATTTCCTTTGTTTATTATAAATCCGGTATGCTTAGTTGAAACTTGTGCTCCACCTATTGTATAGCCTCTAAGTCCGCTATCACTTACAAGCTTTCCAACATAATAACCAGATGGTCTTTTAAAGATGCTACCTGCGCTAGGATATTCTAATGGTTGCTTTTCTTGTCTTGCCATATTATTTTTTTTCATTTTTTCATCTATTTCATTAAAATTTCCTTTTTCTAATTTAAATTCTACACTAAGTATTACTAAATTCTTATTGTCTGAAAATATACTATGTCTATATGAAAATTTAACTTCATCTTTACTAAGTTCTATTATATTTCCATTTTCATCAATAGCTTTTACTCTTATAACAACATTACTCATCTCCGAGTCATATGCACCAGCATTCATTCTAACACATCCACCAACAGAGCCAGGAATTCCGCAAGCAAACTCTAAACCTGTTAATTCATTTTTCTTAGCAAGATATGACAATTTAGGTACATTCATTCCAGATAACGCAGTAATTATATTATCTTTAATTTCAACTTCACTAAAATTGTTTGTAAGCTTTATTACAACTCCCCTTATTCCATCATCTTTTACAAGTAAATTACTTCCATTACCTATTGCTTTCCAATTAATATTCTTTTTTTTACAATATTTAAGTATATTTGATACATCATCAATACTAGTTGGTAAAACCATTACATCACAGTTACCTCCAACTTTCATAGTAGTATGCTTTTTCATTGGTTCATCAAATAGCACTTTACTTTTATCTATTACATTTACTATATCACTATATAAATGTTCCATATATTCACATCCTTTTTATTATTATATGAAAGCATAAAAAAATAGTTTAACTATATAATGGAATCTACAAAATCTGTTGCAACAAACTCAGCAATATCATCAATACCTTCACCTATTCCTATATATTTTACAGGAATACTTAAATCATTTATAATGCTAAACACAACTCCACCTTTAGCTGTAGAATCAAGTTTGGTTAAAATAATTCCATCTAAGCTTGTCTTCTCATAAAAACTTTTCACTTGTGAAATAGCATTTTGACCAGTTGTAGCATCTAGAACAATTAACACTTCTTTTTGAACATTAGATATATTTTTATCAATTGTTCTTTTTATTTTCTCTAACTCATCCATCAAGTTCTTTTTATTATGCATCCTTCCAGCTGTATCACAAATTAATATATCATAATTTTCTTCACTAAATTTTTTTACTGCATTAAATATTACAGAAGAAGGATCTTCCATATCTTTAGCAAGACATATATCAGTATTTGATCTTTGGGACCATATTTTTAACTGTTCAATAGCACCTGCTCTAAATGTATCACCTGCTGCAAGCAAAACTTTTTTATTTTGTTTTTTATATAAATTTGCAAGTTTACCAATAGATGTGGTTTTTCCAACACCATTTACTCCAACAACTAAAATTATTTTTTTAAATTTACTATCAACTACATTGCTTTTATTTTCATACTCATTCAAAATGCTAACCATTTCTTCTTTTAGCACTCTTTTTATATTTTCATTCGATTTATCTTTCTCACTTTTTATATTTTTTCTCACATTTTTGCATATTTTTGTACTTGTATCTACTCCTAGATCTGAGAGAATTAAAGTTTCTTCTATTTCATCAATTATCTCATCAATATTTTTATTTCCTATAAAAATGTTGTTTATTTTTTCATCTAAAGCATCTTTTGATTTTTTAAAACTCTCTTTTATTTTTGAAAAAAACACCTAATAATTCACTCCTTACTTTTAATTAAGACGACATGATTATATCATATTTTACATGTATCTTCAACTAAATAAAGAAAAGTTCAAAATATTTTCACTATATAAATTTTATCTCATAAAATATATCAAGGAAGGTGAATTGCCAATGAACATTGTTGTGCAAAAATTTGGTGGCACATCTGTAGAAAACAAAGATAAATTAGAAAATGTATGTAAAAAAATAATTGAATATCATGAAAAAAACATAAAATTAGTTGTGGTTGTATCTGCTCAAGGTAAAACAACCAACGAACTAATACAAAAAGCAAATGAATACTCTAGTAATCCAAGCAAAAGAGAATTAGACATTTTACTTGCCACAGGAGAACTACAAACAGTTGCTTTAATAACTATGATATTAAAAGAAAAAGGATATAATGCTATTGGATTATCTGGTGAACAAGCCGGTATACTAACTGATTCTACATATGGTAACGCCGTTATAAAATCAATATATATAAATAATATATTAAATTACTTAAACGAAAACATGATTGTTGTCGTTGCAGGATTCCAGGGAATTGACAAATTTGGTAATGTAACTACTATAGGTAGAGGCGGTAGTGATCTTACCGCAGTTGCTATTGCTTCAGCATTAAAAGCAAGAAAATGTGAAATTTATACTGATGTAGATGGCATATTCTCATCTGATCCAAAAATAATATCAAAAGCAAAATTACTAAAAAAGGTATCGTATGATGAAATGTTAGAAGCAGCAACAGCAGGAGCAAAAGTCCTACATAATCGTTCTGTAAGCGTAAGTAAAAAAAATAACCTTAAAATTTTAGTTAAAAACTCGCAAAACAAAAAAGCTGGAAGTATTGTTGAACAATGTAGTGAAGATATAGAAAAAAATGAAAT
>CAZQJQ010000003.1:5312-14436 GCA_964593045.1 uncultured Clostridiaceae bacterium | reverse complement strand
AATTCTTCCCTTTTCATCTAATGAAAATGAATATTTTAATATTATTTTTATAATTACAATACATGGTACTGCTATTATCATTCCAACAAATCCCATTAATAAATTAAATATTATAAGTCCACAAAATACTGTTACAGGATGTAAGTTTACTGATTTTGCAACAATATTTGGTTGAAGTACATTTGAATCAAATATTTGTATACCAAGCATTACTAAAAATGTAATAATAGCAAATCCTAATCCACCAGTAGAAAGTGCGAATAATGATATTGTCAACTCTGATAATAACGCACCTATATACGGAATCATATTTAATATAAATATTAATACGCCAAATATTATTGCATAATCTATTCCAAGTATGAAACATGCAATAGTAACAAGTATTCCTACTATAAAGCTATCTAAAAGTACTCCTTTTATATATGACATCAGCATTGTATCTATTTCTTCAATTATTTTATATGATCTACTTTCTTTATCATTTTTTGCAAAAAATGATACTATTCCTGCTTTAAATTTATCTAAATCTTTTACCATAAAAAATGCTATTACTACTACAGTAAATATACTTATAATCGATGATGTTATACTTTGTACTGTATTAATTGAATAGTTTAATATATTGTTTAAATTTTTCTTAACTAAATCTACTGTGTTTACACTATATGATAAGCTTATTCCTTCACCTGGTGCTACAAGTGATTTTGAATATAGAAAATCGTTTATTTTAGTAACTACTCCTGTATAAATGTTTGGAAGCTCTACTACAAGTTTTGTAATCTCACTTACCATAATAGGAATTATAATAGAAAAAACTATTATTAACACTCCAAATATTATTACTAGTGAAATTATTGCTGCGATGTTATTCTTTAGTCCTAATTTTGTTAATTTATTTTTTAGTGGTGTTGATAACCAACATACAATTATACCTATAAATACTGGTATTAATGCTACTAATATTTCAACTAACTTCGACATAATTCCAAGATTTTTAAGTACATAAAATAATATAATAAATGTACCTATATACATAATAGTATTTAAAAATCTAAAATTAAATTTTTCTTGTTTCATAATTTACCCTCGCTTTCATGTTATATTAATTTTAATATAAAAATACTAAAAAATCAATCTTTTTGTTAAATTTAAGCAAGAAAAGTGTAGTTTTAACTACACTTTTCTTAAATACCATACATAAGATATGGCGTGACGGTTATTGTATTTTTCAACCGTACTCTTTTTGAGTCCAAGAATTATTGCTATGAACTCTATTGTTGAATTAACAACTAAGTCAAGTTCATTCCTTGATACATCAGGATACTCATCGTTATAAATGCTCAACCTTTTCTTAGATAAGTATTTCCTAAAATTAGGAACTTTAGCATCCTTCTTATCTACCCCAAATAGTTTCATGAGGTGATAAAATAACTCTTGCTCATACCGGTATGGATGTCTTTCCATAAAGCTATTTACAAGCTTTATATTTGTCTCCTCGAATACGACAAATGAAGTCGGGAGCTTATAGCTCATTAGCATATCCTTGTAAGTCATTTATATTCCCCCCAAACAAATTTTTGAATTGGTAATCTTTTAAAGTGGCTATATTATATCATACTTTACATATTTTTTCAAGTATTATGTAAAATAAATTGCTTTTTTAACCATTTTTATCCGGTTTTTTATTTTTTATTGTTTTTTGTCATCTTTTCCATCTCTCTTGTTTTTATTTTTTGTTCTGGCAAAGATGTCCATTGCTCAAATTCTGGAATGAAATTTGTTCTCTCTTTTTCTATTGTTTCAGCGTTTTCTCTTTCTATATCTAATTGCGTAGTTATATCTGTTTTACTAATTTTATCATTTTTGTTATCTTTCTTTTTTTTGTTATTTCTAGTCATAAATATCACCTAGTAATATTTTTTACTTTAATTTAAAAAATATACTAGGTGATATTTAAAATTTAAATTGTAATTGTAACTGTATTTTAATTAACATTGTAATTATATTTTTTTATTCTTGTTCAACAAAAGCTTCTTCTTTTATTTCCCCATTTTCATCTTGTAATAATATGTTTATTTTTCTTTCGGCTTGCTCTAATTTTTTATTACATTCTTTTGAAAGTGCTATGCCTTTTTCAAACTCAGATAATGCTTTTTCTAAACTTAAATCTCCTTTTTCAAGTTCTGATGCTACCTTTTCTAATTCATTTAAACTTTCTTCAAATGTTTTTTCTTTTTCTTGCATAATATTCACCCTACCTTACTATTACATCTATCTTTCCATCTGTTAATGTTAAATCTAGTATATCATCTTTTTTTACTTGTTGTTTGTTTGTTATTACTTCTCCTAGCTTATTTTGTACTACACTATATCCCCTTGATAATGTCTTAAGCGGACTAAGTGCATCTAATTTTGCTAATATCTGAGAGTATTTTGATTTTGATTTTTCTAATTTTATATTTAATATATTTTCACTGAATTTCATTATTCTTTCTGTTGTCATTCTATATTCTCTTATTATATCAAGTGGCCTTTTTTCTAATTTAGCTGCTCTTACTCTATCTATATATTGTTTTTTTCTTTCTATATAGTTTTGTATAGAAAGTATTATCCTATTTTTATCATTTGATATTTTTTTAACAAAATCCGCATATTGTGGATAAACGATCTCCGCTGCTGCAGATGGTGTAGGAGCTCTTAAATCTGATACAAAATCACATATTGTAAAGTCAGTCTCATGTCCTACTGCTGATACAATCGGTATTTTTGATTTATATATTTCTCTTGCTAAGTTTTCATCATTAAATCCAAACAAATCTTCAAAGGAACCACCACCTCTTGCAATTATTATTACATCTACATTATTTAACCTATTTAATGTTTTTATGCCTTCTATAACTGTTGATGCAACATTTACACCTTGAACACTTGCAGGATATATAACTAAATTGACTTTGTCATATCTTCTAGTAGACACATTTATTATGTCCTTAATAACAGCTCCTGTCTTTGATGTTATAACCCCTACCCTTTTAGGTAAAAATGGTAATTTCTTTTTAATACTTGGATCAAACAATCCCTCTTTTTCAAGTTTGTTTTTTAATTCTTCATATGCAAGATACAAGTCTCCGAGTCCTTCTTTAGTAATAGTTTTACAATATATTTGATATGAACCATCCCTTTCAAATACACTAACCTGTCCTCTTACTACTATCTTCATACCATCTTCAACTTTGAATTTCACATTATCAGCATAGGATTTAAACATTACACATCTTATTGTTGAAGTTTCATCTTTTAGTGTAAAATACCAATGTCCCGTATAGTGTGCTTTGTAATTAGTTATCTCTCCTCTAATACTTACACTATTTAAAAAGGTGTCCTTATCAAACACCATTTTTATATATTTATTAAGACTTGATACATTATATACTTTATCCATATGTACATCTATCCTTTTTTATTTTCTATTATTTTTGCTATAACTCCATTTACAAATGATGAAGAATCATCATTTCCGTATGTTTTTGCAAGTTCTACTGCTTCATTTGCAACAACTTTAACAGGTATTTCTGTATACAACAACTCATATGATGCAAGCCTTAAAATAGCTAAATCTACTTTAGCTATTCTATCAATTGACCAATTTTTAAGCTTGTCTAATATTAATTTATCAATAGAATCTATATTTTTAATAACGCCTTTTATACTAGAAGAAATATATTCTTTCTCTTCTTCTATATTTTCATTTTCTTCATAACATTCATTTAATATATCGTTTATTTTTTCTTCTTTATTTTCATTTAAAAATTCTATTTGATATACACATTTAAATGCATTATCTCTTGCTTTTTTTCTTCCCATAAGTACTATTCTCTCCTACTTTTTGCTAGTTTTTTTAGTTTCGCTAGTTTTCTCATCATCTTGATAATAATATACATCCTCTTTTTTCCATTTAAATATTTTTTTAATTATTGTTTCATCCTCTTGTAATTTTTTGCCTACAAATACTGCTAATACTACAAGTGCAACCAAGACAATTAACTTCCATAATATATCAATTACTCCAAGTGCATATAGCAATACTACAATTGATACACATATTATAACATACTTGTTTTTAACTATAAAATCAATAAAATTTTTCATTTATATCACTTCCTTTATTGTTTTTTTTCAGTTTGTTCGTAAACAACGCCCTTTATTTTAATTTCAACATCACTTATTTCTATTGTTGTTTGTTTGTTTATAGCCTCTTTAATGCTTTTTTGAAGTCTTGCAGTAACATCAGGAACAATTGTATTTGGTAATATATATGATAATACTTTACACTTTACTCCTGTTTCATCAATATCTACCATAACTTTAGTATTTTTAAGTGATGCAAACTCTCTTGTTACACTTAATATTATATTCTCAAATGTTTCTTTTGTTATATATACAGAACCGTTGTCACTTTTTATAACAAGTCCTGCTTTTATTGAATCACTATCGTCATTTCCTGTAAATATACCTATAAGAGCAAAAATTGTAAATATTGCACCAACAACTATAACAACCAATTTGTTATTTACTAATATATCAATTAATGCATTTGTTACTAAAGATGTTTTTATCATTTCTGTTGATATTAATATACTTCCAACAACAAGCATTATAATAATTATTGAAAATACAACTAAAATAAATTTTTCAAAACCCTTCATTTTATGTTCCCCCTCTAGTTTACTCAACCACTTCTTTTTCTTTTGGTTCTTTTGATTCTTTTGATTCTTTTTTATCAAAAGTAATTCCTTGTACATTAATGTTTACAGCACTAACTTCAAGTCCTGTCATATTCTCTACAGCTGTTTTTACTGCATTTTGTGCTGACCATGCAATATCTGGTATTCTAACACCATATCTTACATTTACATATAAATCTATTGTTACTTTTTTGCCATCTAAATCAATTTTTACACCTTTTGAATATTTCTTGTTATTTCCAAGTATTTGATTTAAACCGTCAACAAAGCCTAAACTCATACCTGCTATTCCTTCTACTTCAGATGCTGCAAGACCTGCAATTATTCCTATTACTTCCTCTGATATATTTAAATTAGTTGCAATCTCAACATTTGGTGTATCAACACCTACATCTATAACTTCCTCAGTTTTAACTTCTTCCTCAACCTTTTTTTCAACTTTTTTACTCATAATATACCTCCTAAAATTATTTAAACATATTATATATCAATTTAGATAAAATGTCACGTGTTTTTTAAAAATATATAATATATTTTACATTCATATATTATACCTCATATGTGAATTATATATGTGCATAATATAAAAAAAGAAAATTTATCTCATTTAAATTATATAAATGAGATAAATTTATTATTCATTAACTATTTTTGAACCTAAGTGTTTTCCTCCAATCAAATGATAATGTATGTGATCTATAACCTGCCCACCATCATTTCCAGTATTACATATCACCCTATAACCAGCTTCATCAATTTTAAGAATTTTTGCAATTTTAGGTATTGCAAGTTGAACCTTTGCAATATCATCAATATTTTTTTCTGTTATATCATTCATGCTAGAAATATGTTTTTTAGGTATAACAAGTACATGTATTGGTGCTACTGGATGAATATCATAAAAAGCTAAAACATCATCATCTTCATACACAATCTCAGATCCAATCTCTTTATTTACAATTTTACAAAATAGACAATCCATATTATTTCCTCCTATTCTAATATAGCTTTTATTCTTCTAACTCCTGAAGAACTAGCCTCTTCTTTTTTTATTTTAAATTTTCCAAGCTCTGAAGTATTAGATACATGAGGGCCACCACAAAGTTCAAGAGATATATCTCCAATTTTATACACAGTAACTATGTCTCCATATTTATCTATAAACATAGCTTCTGCTCCCATTTTTAACGCATCTTCCTTTTTTACTTCAAATTTTTCAACGGGTATTTTCATATTTATATATTCATTTACTAAGTCCTCTACTTGTTTCTTTTCTTCATCTGTAAGTTTTGATTCATGAGAAAAATCAAATCTCATTCTCTCTGTTGTTATATTACTTCCTTTTTGATGTACATGTTCACCAAGAACTTTTTTAAGTGCTGCATTTAACAAATGTGTTGCGGTATGATATTTAATTTCCATTTCTCCTGTAGAAGCAAGCCCACCTTTAAATTTTTGCTCTGAACCAATCCTTGATTTTTCCTGATGTTCTTTAAATTTTTCTTTAAATCCTTCTACATCAACTTCCAAATTTCTTTCTTTTGCAAGTTCTACCGTAAGTTCTATTGGAAATCCAAAAGTATCATATAATCTAAATGCAATATCTTTATTTATTTTATGTTCTTGTATATGATTTACAACTTTTTCAAATTCTCTAAGACCATTTTCAAGTGTTTTAGAAAACTTTATTTTTTCTGATTTTAATACTTCTATTATTGTATTTTTATTTCTTTCTAATTCTTTGTAACTAGATGAATATTTTTGTATAATTAATGTAGCAAGTTCTTCATCAAAATTACTTTTAATATCTATCTCTAATTTATTAGCATATCTTATCATTCTTCTTATTAATCTTCTTACTACATAACCCTGGTCTGTATTAGATGGTTTAATATTAGCATCATCTCCACAAATCATTACAATTGCACGAATATGATCTGCTATTATCCTCATACTTTTTGTATATTTTATATCATCATATGATTTTTTAGAAATGTCTTCAATTTTTTTTATTATATCAATCCATATTGATGAAGCATAGTTATCTGTTTTTCCTTCAAGAATAGCGGTTACTCTTTCCACACCCATTCCAGTATCTACATTTTTACTTTTAAGAGGCACAAATGTACCGTCTATTTCATGACTATACTGCATAAATACATTATTCCATATTTCAACCCAGTTTTCATCTTCTGGTTCAAATACATCAGGTACACTTTCGTTTGCCCTATAATAGAATATTTCTGTATCAGGTCCACAAGGTCCTGTAAGTTCCATGTTAGGCCACCAATTATCATCTTCACCTAAAAAAGCTATTTTTTTATCACTTATTCCTAAACTTTTCCATATATTTGCTGATTCATTATCTGCAGAAACAATATCATTTCCTTTAAAAACAGAAACTGCTAATTTTTCTACCGGTATTTCCAATACATTAGTTAAAAACTCAAAACTCCAAGTTATTGACTCCTTTTTAAAATAGTCGCCTAAAGACCAATTACCAAGCATTTCAAAGAAAGTATGATGTGTAGTATCACCTACTTCATCTAAATCATTAGTCCTAAAACATTTTTGAACATCAACAAGTCTAGCACCAGAAGGATGTGTTTGCCCTTTTAAATATGGTACAAGAGGTTGCATCCCAGCGGTATTAAATAACACAGTTGGATCATTTTCGGGAATTATTGGAGCACTTGGTATTATTTTGTGTCCTTTACTCTCGAAAAATTCTAAATATTTTTCTTTTAAATCTAATTTTTTCATATCTACTCCTACTTTACTACTATTTTATTTTTATTTTCTTTTTTTCTTTTTAATTTTCTGTTTTGTATTTTTATTTATATTACTTATATATATTATTAAACTAAAAATTATTTTTAAACATTTTAAAGTATTATATACTATTTTTAGTTTTTTTTCAATATTAAAAAGAAAAAAGATGTTTGTATTTTACAAACATCTAAAATGAAAAACAGAAAATTACGAGCAGGAAGAGAAATAATAATCTGAAGAGCTAATAAATGAACCATAATTATATGTTACCTCAACAGTATGTCCATTTTTTCTTATTGCTACATATATGTCATAGCATTTATAGCTTGGTTTCATATCAAAGTGATTTAATGCTTTTTTCAAGCATTTGCTCATCTCTTTATATGGATATTCTTCATACTTATAAAATCCATATGCCATAACTCTTACTATCTGCCTTATATACCAAAATATACATAAGCAGCATTTTCTTTTTTCTTTTGGCGATTTTAAAAAAAGTTCAATAGCTCCCCAATTACGTACTTCTTTTTTAATCATCTTTACAAGATATTTTTTGAATGCTTTGCTCTTTTTAGTGTCATGTACATTGCAACGATTAAGTAACATGTTTCCAAACCGTTCTGCAACTTCTATATAACACAAATCATCATCATAATATCTTTCCAATTCATATACTTCCTTTCTTTAGATTAAGTTTAATCTATAATTTATATCAACACATATAAATTATACCATATTTTTTAATTATGTCAATTATCTAACTTACTTTTCTAAATTTTTGTATGCCCCATTTATTTAATATATAATGTTGTAATATTATTAAAAGTAAAATTAATATGCATACTAAACATGAATAAATATTAAAAGATATATTTGCATATGTATAATAATATGTTATTGCAATAATGGCAGAAAATGCCATCAATCCCATTATAGCTACAAATGTACTAAGACCTTGTTTTACAACTTGAACGGGAGATTTAAAATCTAATTTTGGAAAAAGTAAATTAGTTATAATTCCAAATTGTGAACCCAAAATAGTAATAAGTATTGCTAAAAGAATTAATATCATAGCTTTATATATCTCAATTTTTAAAGTTATAGTCATTATACATATTGATATAATGCTTAGAGGTAGTGCTACTATAATATTCAATAATATTTTGGATAAAAATATCTGTTTTTCAGATATTGGTAATGATTTTATAACTTGAATTTTTGTTCCTTCTAATGAAATTGAAGATGAAGTTGTATTAGTAAGTGCGACAATAAATAGCACAAGTGCTGCAATTATTACGGTTATATCAATTTTGTTTCCACTTATTTCCATCATTGAAAGTATAGTATTCTTATCATAAAATATACTAGCAATCGATATCATAAATAGCATTACAACTCCAAATATTGTATTTATAACATATACGGGAATGGAGATATATGTTTTAAACTCCTTTTTCAAAAGGGCTTTATTTATAGATGACTTAACCAACCTTTTCCCTTTATAGTTTCCTTTTGATGTATTTTGTCCAAGTCTTAATAATATTTTAGAATATCCATTTTTAAAACAATATTGTCGTATCTGGGGCTCCTCCCCGAAGCGGCTA
>CAZQJQ010000003.1:741-5302 GCA_964593045.1 uncultured Clostridiaceae bacterium | reverse complement strand
CATTTTTAAAACAATATATATATAATAAAACAATTAATATATTTAATAATATAAACATTAAAAGTGAGATACTGTTATTTTGTATAACCGCTTGATATACAAGATATATAGGATATCCAACTGTTTTTATTATGTTCATAAATTTATCTACATTTTGTATCAACTTCTCAACAAGTGTTTGCATAAATTCTGATGCAATAATAAAAAGTAAAAATATTGCTATTGTAATTATTGTTTCTACTATATTTTTCTTTTTAGCTTTACTAGAAATCAGTGCTATAAAATATCCAAAAATAGCAGATAATACTGTTGGAATACAAGGAATAAAGAAAGTAGAAAATATTGCTATCAAATAATATATATACGAAAGTTTTAAAACTACTCCATAAACTATAATTGTTGGCAACATTATTATTATTACATAAAAATAATTTACAAATATCAAACTCATAAATTTAACAGTTAATATATCTGATGTCTTTATAGGCATAGAAAATAGCATATCTACATCTTTTATATTAAATAACGTAGCCTTTGACTTTAAAACAGAAAGTGTAAATACAGATATTGTAGTAATTACTAAAAAAATTACATATATCAGATATTCAAGGTTGTATTTTTTTAAATAATCTATTCCAAGATTAGTATACATTCCTACAATTCCCATTATATAACCAACAAGAGATATTACTAAAAGTATCTTCAATATCTTCTTTATGTTTGTTTTTATATCATCATTTCTATTTATTTTAAATTTATTTACATTAAAACTATCTATTATTATTATTTTAAATAACTTAAGTATTTTTTTCATCATTTGTCATCTCCAAAAATACTTGTTCAAGTGATTCATTTCCTTTTACTTCATCAACCGTACCACAAGCAATTATTTTACCTTGTTTTATAACAGCTACTCTATTACACAATTTTTCAACAACTTCTAATACATGTGATGAAAAAAATATTGAAGAACCTTTTTTGCACATATCTCTCATTATCTGCTTTAATGTAAAAGAAGCTTTAGGATCAAGCCCAACAAATGGTTCATCTAAAATTAGTAGCTTAGGTTCATGTATAAGGGCAGATATAATTACTAACTTTTGTTTCATACCATGAGAATATGTAGAAATTATATCTCCCAAATTATCATATATTTCAAATATATCAGCATATTTTTTTATTGTTTCTTCTCTTTTTTCTTTATCTATTTCGTATATATCAGCTATAAAATTAAGATATTCTATACCAGTTAGATTTTCATATATTTCCGGGTTGTCCGGTATATATGCTAATATTTTTTTACACTCTATTGGTTCTTTTTTTTATATCCTTTGAATCTATTAATATCTGTCCTTCTTCAAAATCTAAAATTCCCACTACGGATTTTATTGTTGTTGTTTTACCTGCTCCATTATGACCTATAAATCCAAAAATTTCTCCTTCTTTTACATCAATATTAATACTATCAACTGCTTTTTTAGATTTACCATATATTTTAGTTAACCCTGTTATTTTAAGTATTTCTTTCATTTTACCACTCCACATCAACTTTTGATTTACCCAAATAGTTTATATATGTTGTCATTGACATACTTCTATTTGCATATATTCTTGGTATTTCATAATCATTATTTATACTTGAATTATATACCCCACCATCCATCTTTAATCCAAATTTATAATTTTCTTTTGCATATTCTATTGTCTTTTTATTATAGCTACCAATTGGATAACACAGTACATCAGGTACAGTATTAAAGTTTGTTTTAATATAGTTATATGATTCATTAATTTCTTTTTTCATCTCATCATCAGATAATGTCGCTAATTTATTATGTGACAGTGTATGCGATTCCACTTTTATAATTCCACTAGCAACTATCTCTTCTATCTGTTCAGTTGTTAAATAATTAGGTCCATTAATATAGTTTGTTATAATACTTAGGGTTGCTTTTATATTATATTTTTTAAAAAGAGGAAATGCTGTATCATAAAAGTAGAACCCATCATCAATAGTTATTGCAACAGGTTTTGTATATTTATATAATTCATGAAACTCTGATATATATACAGGTTCATAATTATTTTCTTTAATATACTTTAACTGTTCTTCTAACTTTGCTGTTGTCATATAATTTTCAATATCCAAAGCATCAACATCTTCATCAGTTACAAAATGATACATAAATATTGGTACTATAGCTGTAAAACTTTTTGGCTCTACTTTTTCATTTTTCAATTCATAACTTTGTTGTGGCTCATCATATGTAGTAATATCTATTGTTTTTGTATTTTTAGTAGATATATAATAAATAGAAAATGCTATAGCTAATACTAAAATAACAGCAATAATAAATATAACTCTCTTTTTCATTTCTTTCTCCTTTTATATATAATCATATTTTGATAATTTATTTATAAATGTTTACTCTGTATTTAGCATATTATCAATTAATTTTGCTTTTTTCACCTGTAATTCATGTGTTTTTAAGTAAATTTACTCTTTTATTTACTTTTGTATAAAATGTTAATTTATAGTATTTTATATGTCTTAACTTTTCTTGTTTGAACAATTATACTCGCTTTACTTCTTCTTTGATTAATCATATTATTATATAAATTACACATTATCATATAATCCACATTAATTATTTATAGCACCTTACATTTATGTCATTATACAATATTTAATATTAATTGTCTACTACTTCCTTACAAAATATAATCTTTTTTAATTATTTTTACTTATTCTGACTCAAAAAATTACTCATATATTATTGACAATTATACTTAATGTGATAAAATATTTTTACTGTAGGTGATTTTATGAGTGTACAAAATATTATAGGAAAAATACGTAAAGCAATAGAAGATTTTGATATGATCGAAGATGGGGATAAAATAGCTGTTGGACTATCAGGTGGAAAGGATAGCATTACACTCTTACATTCCCTAAAATACTTACAAAGATTCTATAAGAAAAAGTTTGATATAATTGCGATAACTATACATCCTGGCAGTGATATATTTAATACAACTGACTTAGAAAAATTTTGTAAAGAAATAGATGTACCATATATTGTATATAATTCAGATATAGCTAAAGTGGTTTTTGAAATACGTCAAGAAAAAAGTCCATGCTCACTATGTGCAAATATGCGAAGAGGTATGTTAAATAGTATAGCTGTTGAAAACGGTTGCAATAAAGTAGCGCTAGGCCATCATTTAGATGATGTAATGGAAACTTTTTTAATGAGTTTATTACTAAATGGAAAAATACATACTTTTGCACCAAAAACACATCTTAGTAAAAGTCATATCACAACAATAAGGCCACTTATTTATGTAGAAGAAAAAGAAATAAGAGCAAACGCAAGAGAAAATAACTATCCAGTCATAAAAAAAACTTGTCCAGCCGATGGTTATACCAAAAGAGATTACATGACTAATCTTATACAAGACTTAAAAAAAGATATTCCAAAAGTTAGAGAACACCTTTTTGGTGCAATTAAGAGATCTGATATAGATGGATGGAAAAAAAGAGAAGATTAAACTTCTCTTTTTTCATTATATCTTAAAATTATATTATTTTGTCATTTTTT
The DNA here is from genome assembly GCA_964593045.1 of uncultured Clostridiaceae bacterium. GTDB lineage: Bacteria > Bacillota > Clostridia > TANB77 > CAG-465 > JAOAHC01. Next base: position 1,700 of record CAZQJQ010000003.1, on the reverse strand, counting down.
TTACAGTATCTTTTTTAGGAGATTTTGATTCATCAGAAATATCTTTTTTAGCAACTTCTTCTTTATTTTCTACTTGCTCAGATAAATCAAGACCTTTTTTCTTATTCTCAATAGCTTTCTTTATTTCAATTTCTAAAGTAGATTCTGTAACAGTATTCTTTTTTGATTTACTTATAGTTTCAGCCATTTTTTTATCTTTCATTTGTCTTTCGCCTGTAAGTAATGTTTCAGAAAGTTTCTTATGTGAATTTATCATACCAAATTTACCAACAAAATTTAAAAACGGATTTGTTTTAACTTCATATGTATCTGATAATGCTACTGTTTCTTTTACAGGTTCAACAATATATTGAGATATCATAGAAAGTTCTGGTGTTATTTCTTTATCAGATGATACTTCATTATAGTATTTAGAAACTAGCTTTGTTACAGCTTTTCTAGTATCTCTATCAACATCATCGTATGCAGATGCAAAATTTCTTTCATTTTTCATATTAAAAGCATCACATAATGCTGTTACTTTATCATCTGAAAGATCAGTACCCATAACTGCTTTTATTGATTCAAATAGTTTTTCGCTTGTTGTATCATCAAAACCTTTATTTTTTTCAAAGAAACTATCAGCATCAACAGAAGCAGATATTTCTAAATCTTTTTTTGACTTTCTTGTAAGAGCTTTTCTATTATTTTTTAAGAATTTAATTGTTTCCATTCTTTCTGCAAAAGACATTGAATGTCTATTTTCAATATAATTTTTTAATTTATCTTCTGGTGACATTGTCATAGCAGTAGATGCTACTACTCCGGCAGATACAACTTTAGAAACTTTAGGTTCTTCTTTTTTTGGTTCTTCTTTTACTGGCTCATCCATATTAAGTAACTCATCTTCAGGCTCTTCTTTTACTGGTTCTTCTTTTACTGGCTCATCCATATTAAGTAACTCATCTTCAGGCTCTTCT
>CAZQJQ010000003.1:0-641 GCA_964593045.1 uncultured Clostridiaceae bacterium | reverse complement strand
TTTTTTGGTTCTTCTTTTTTGGGTTCTTCTTTTTTGGGTTCTTCTTTTTCTATAACAAATACCTTAGAAAATTGTGCTTTTATTTTATCAATATCTTTTTGTATTGGTTCAATATCATCCAAAATATCTTTCTTTTTTGAATCTAAGCTTGTTCTTAAAGATTCCAATTCAGCTTCTGTTCTATCAGTAGGTTTCTGTTTACCTCTAAAAACTCTCATTATCTCTGCATTTACTTCATTTATTTCTTTATTTACTTTTTCAAGTTCTTCATTTCTTTCCTCTAATTCTTTAATTTTAATTTCTAATTCTTTTTCAGCATTCACTATTTTTTCTGCGTTTTCTTCCATTTTAGCTAATTCATCATATTCAGATTTCATTTTTGATTTAGGAACTAAATCTATTGTTTCAGCTTTTTCTAAATCTTCCTTTGTCCTTTCAATTTTTCTTTCTTGTGCTAATCTTTCAATTCTTAATTTTTCTAAATCTTCCATATTTCTATCTCCCATCTTATATTATTTTTAAACTATAATTCAATTATAAAACAAAAAGCAAATTATGTCAATAGTTTTTTAAAAAATTTTTTTATGGTTCTATAATAAATGTTGGGGTGAAAAATCACACTAGCATTATTTTATATAAAA
>CAZQJQ010000002.1:58502-74710 GCA_964593045.1 uncultured Clostridiaceae bacterium | reverse complement strand
CAATGGCAACATTTATTTCGATGTATTATTGTATAAAATCAATATTTAAATCGAATAAAATTGCAATAATGTCTAGTGTGTTATATACAATGTCGTTATATAGGTTAGAAGATGTATTTATACGTGCTGCACTAGGAGAAATACTTGCCTTTATATTTTTACCAATAATTTTACTTGGCATGTATGAAATTATACTAAGAAACGAGAAAAAATGGTATATACTTGTAATTGGAATGGTAGGACTTGCTAATTCACATATGATATCACTAGCATTAGTAGTAATAATAATTGCTATAGTTTGTATTTTAAATATAAAAAAATTATTAAAAAATAAAAAAAGAATAATGTATTTAGCTATAGCTACACTTGTATCTATATGCATATGCATATGTAACTTTTTGCCAATGTTAGAGCAACTCTCAAGTGCAAATTATTCTATATCAGAAGGAAAAACATTTTATTCGTTATATGATAATGCATCTAGTATTACAAAACTTTTTGAAACAACCTTACATTATGGATTTGCTGGTAATACAGATATGACTAATGAAAATATAATGAATTTAGGAATTGGAATAATATTATTAATACTTCCTCTTTTGTTGTTCATTGTAAAAAACAAAAATAAAGATAATAATTATAAATTTATAGTTTTTTTATTTGTATTTGGATATATATGTGTATGGATGACAAGCAAGTTATTTCCATGGCAACTTTTTAGCTTTATGAGTTTTATACAGTTTCCATTTAGAATAAATATGTTTGCAACATTTGCACTTAGCATAGTATCGGCATATGCAATATATAATATAACAGAATTAAAAAAAGAAGCAACAATTCTTACAGTTATTTTTATGATTATAATAACAGCATTTCAACTTGAAAATATAACTTCACCTGGTATAAGTTATACATATGATAAATTACTTGGTGAATCTCCTATAGGAGCAGGGGAGTATTTACCAATAGGTTTTGAAAGCTCAGATAAATTAACTGATATTGATAAAAATATCGAATATGAATATGTAAAAACAAATAATAAAATAGAGTTTAGCTATACAGATAATAATAGATCTGAGAGTGGAAAGTTTATAGTACCTCTTACATATTATAAAGGGTATATAGCATATATACAAGATGGAGATATTATAACATATTTAGATGTAGATATAAGTGATACTGGAACTGTTTTAGTAGATAACAGTAGTCAAAAATATGGAAACATTATTGTAGAATATAAAACTACAAAAATACAGATAATTTCATATTGTATATCAATAATTTCATTTGCTACTTTTCTAATTTATTTAGTTATAATAAAAGTGAAAAGTAAAAAACAAAAAATAGATAATAAACAATAAAAAAATATAAATCAAATAATATAAAACACATGAAAAATATGCTAAAAATGGCATATTTTTTTATGTTTTTTCGTATAAAAATGTATACAAAAAAAGTATTATCTGATATAATGTAGACAAATAAATTATTTTGTAAATAAGAGGTGGGTAAAAATGAAAACTAGTAATAGAGTAAGAGCTATAGCTATGCTTACTATATTTATGATTGTTATAAACGCTTTTGCAGGTATAACAAATAGTTTCGCTGTAATTACCAAAAATTTACCTAGATCTGAAATAAAATATGATGCAAATGATAATAGCTCTGTTTTTCCTGACAGTTATAAACAATATATAAAAGATTTAAAAGCAAAACACCCAAATTGGATATTTAAAGCAGTATATACAAATCTTGACTGGACAGAGTCTGTACGACAAGAAAGTTATGAAATAAAAGAGGGTATAAGTACGATACACGATTCATATAGTTCAAATTGGAAAAGAGATGGGCAAAATTACTATTCAGATGGTAGTTATGTTCAAGCATCTACAAAAGCTATTGCTTATACTATGGATCCTAGAAATTTTTTGTATGAATCTACTATATTTCAATTTGAAGCTTTAGATTACAATGATGAAATAAATTATTCTACGGCTGTAACAAAAATACTTTCTGGAACTACAATGGAAACATATTCAAATCAGTATAAAAAAGCTGGAAATATGGTTAATTTAGAAGATGGTTTAAATTGGACAGATTTAATTATAAAAGCAGCAAAAGAATCTGGTGGTACTGGGATAAGTGCTACTCATTTAGCAAGTAGAATGAAACAAGAAACATCATTGGATATAATGAATAATGGTTCAATTAATGGATCTAATTCAAAATATACAAGCATATATAACTTTTTTAACATAGGAGCCTCTCCTTCATATGAAGGAGCTAGTGATTCAGTAGAAAATGGATTAAAATATGCAAAAAGTCAAGGTTGGACAACACCTTATGCATCTATTTTAGCAGGTGCAAAAGAATTAAGAGAAGGCTATATACAATATGGGCAGAATACTATTTACTTTGAAAAATTTGATGTAACTAACCCTTATGGGAATGCTAAAGCCTTATATAAATATCAATATATGACAAATATAGTTGCTCCAATTAATGAATCAAAAATTACATATAAATCATATTTGAACTCTGGAATGTTAAATTCTGATTTTGTATTCTATATTCCTGTATATGATAATATGCCAAGTACAGCATCACCACATCCAGATTCTGAAACTACTGAATCAACAATACTTGGAACAGACTTGATATATATGGATGATGATGAAGTAAATGGAATTGATACCTTTAATGTTAGATCAGGACCTTCAACAGATTATGAAGTAATAGGTCAAATAGTTGAAAAAAATGAAGGTGCCACAAATAGAACTAAGTATACAAGAACACAGATTGGTACTAATGGTTGGGATAGAATCATATTTAAAGATGGAACAGAAGGGTATGTATATCAAGCGTTTGTAAGACAATTTAATTATACTCATGTAAGTTCAATAAGTCTTGATAAAACATCAGTAACACTTAAAAAAGGAGAAACTACAACAATTACACCTACTATTTTACCAAGCGATGCATATATAAAAACTGTAAGTTATGAAAGTAGTAATACCTCTGTAGCAACTGTAGATAGTAATGGAAAAATTACTGCAACAGGTGTAGGAACTGCTGTTATTACTGCTAAGACATTAGATCAAGGTAAAACTGCTACTTGTAATGTAACTGTTGAAAAAACGCTTGCAACAAGTATATCTGTAGATAGAAGTGAATATTCTGTAGTAGTTGATAAATACATTCAAATTGAACCAAAAATAGAACCAAGTACTGTAACTGATACAAGTTATACAATTGCAATTGCAGATACATCTATTGCAACAATTGAAAATGGAAAAATAAAAGGAGTAAAAGAAGGAACTACAAAAGTAACATATAAGACTAAAGATGGAAGTAATAAAACATGTGAATATACACTTAAAGTTACTAAATCAGTGGCTACTATAGAAAATTTAAATATAGATTCATCTGGTAATATTACAAATATAAATCCTAAGACAAAAGCAGCAGATGTTATTAAAAATATAACTACTTCATTTACTATAAAATTAGTTAATATATCAGGAAATGAAATAACATCCAATGACAATGTTGGAACAGGAACAAAAATACAAATATTAAGCGGTTCTACTATTTTACAAGAATATAATATAATAGTATATGGAGATGTAAATGGTGATTCAGAAATTAAAGCAAATGATTATGTTCTTATAAAAAACTATATAATGAATACAGGAACATTAAGTAATACTCAAAAAATGGGGGCAGATTATAACAAAGATTCAAAGGTAAGTTCAAGTGATTATGTTCGTATTAAAAATTATATAATGGGGAATTAAGGGGTTGTAAAAATGTTAAATAAAATTAAAATTCAATTTAAGTATTCAATACTGATGATTACATTTTTTGTACTGATGATGTTAACTAGTTTAACTTATGTAGATGCATCTTCACTTTCTGTGAGTGCTACTCCAAATATAGATGTTGGTACTACTACTAATTTAGTTATAACAGGTTCAGATATAACAGGTAGAGTTAATGTAACTTCATCTAATACTTCTGTAGCTACTGTAAGTAGTAGTTCAGTATGGATTGAAAATACTACGGTTACTATTGTAATTACTGGTAAATCAGAAGGAACTGCTACAATAACTGTAACACCATCTGATATTTCTAATACAGCAGGTGATGAAATAACAAGTTCAGTTGGAGCAAAAAGTACTAATATAACAGTAAAAAATAAAGAGACTACAAATACAAATACAAATACAAATACAAATACAAATACTACAACAACTACAAAAAGTAGTAATGCAAATTTAAAAAAGCTAGTTCCAAATTATGAAGGTATGACACCTAGTTTTAGCTCAAATGTAACAAAATATGCGCTTACTGTTCCATCAACAGTGAATAGTATTAAAATTACTGCTTCAGTTTCTGATAGTGGTGCAACATATTATGTGTCAGGAAATACAAATTTAAAAATGGGAGATAATACTGTCACAGTTACCGTAACAGCTGCAGATGGTACTAAAAAAACATATACTATTATTGTTACTAAAGCAGATGATGTTGAAAAAGCAAATGCATATTTAGATAGTCTAATTGTAGATACAAAAGAATTATCACCTGAGTTTAGTTCTGAAACTTTTGAATATGATATAGGTACAGTACCAGCAGATGTTACAAAATTAACTGTACTTGCATATGCAAAAAGTGATAAGGCTACAGTAGAAATAACAGGGGCTGATAGTTTAGTAGATGGTGAAAATTTAATAAAAATAAAGGTAACAGCTGAAGATGGAACGACTACAAAAGAATATAGTATAAAAGTGGTAAAAGAACAAGGAGAGGAAGTTTTAACATCTGAAGAAGATGATGATGATGTTAATGTGTATTTGTATAGTGACTCAGATAATTCAAAATATCCCAATTTACAAAAGATCGCTGATTTTTTAAAATATCATGGCCTTGTGCTAGCATTATTTGTATTTGCATTATTTGAATTGTGGCAGATAATATATATGTATAGAAAATTGAATGGAAAAGAAAAGAATGTAGAAAATAAAAAACATTTGCAATCTGACTATACAAAATTAAATGATAAAAAAGAAGATAATAACTTAAAAGAAAAAAATAAATCTGATGAACTTGTAAAAAATAGTAATAGAGTAAAGGAAACTAATGATAATAATCCAAGAAGAAGAATATCAGTAGAACAAGAATCTACAACAGGAATACTTAAAAATATGAATAGATTTCTAAAAAAAGATGATGATAGTGATAATATAGATAAAAAAGACTAGATTTTAAATAGAGGTGTGAATAGTTTACACCTCTATTTTTCTAAAGACTTGTTTTTTAGTAATATTTATGGTAAAATTGCTATATAATTATGTATTTAAGAAGGGATATAAAATGAGTAAAAGTATAATATCAATAATTGTTTCTTGCTATAATGAAGAAGAAGCAATTCCACTATTCTATAATAAAATAACTGAAGTATCTAAGAAGTTTAAAAACGAAGAATTCGAGTATATATTTGTAGATGATGGCTCGAAGGATTCAACTATTGATGTAATTAAAAAATATGCAAATATGGATAAGAGAGTAAGATACATTTCTTTTTCAAGAAATTTTGGTAAAGAGGCTGCTATGTTTGCTGGCCTTGAAGCAAGTACTGGTGATTTTGTAACATTTATGGATGCTGATTTACAAGATCCACCAGATTTATTACCTGAAATGTATAAGACTATTATAGATGAAAACTATGATATGGTTGGTACAAGAAGAGTTACAAGGAAAGGTGAACCACCAATACGTAGTTTTTTTGCAAGGATGTTTTATAGGATAATTAATAAAATGTCAAATATTGAAATGGTAGATGGAGCAAGAGATTATAGACTGATGACAAGAAAAGTTGCAGATGCTGTTTTAAGTTTAAAAGAATATAACAGATACTCAAAAGGATTATTTAGTTTTGTTGGTTTTAAAACTAAGTGGATTGAATTTGAAAATGTAAAAAGAGTAGCAGGAGAAACTAAGTGGTCATTTTTTAAATTGTTTAGATATGCACTTGATGGAATAGTTGCGTTTTCAACATCTGCACTTTCTATTTCATCATTTCTTGGACTTATTTTTTGTTTACTTGCATTTATTTTGATAATACTGATTATATGTAAAACAATAATATTTGGAGACCCTGTTGGTGGCTGGCCATCTCTTGTATGTATTATATTATTTATTGGTGGAATACAACTATTTTGTATGGGAATAATGGGTCAATATATTGCTAAAACATATTTAGAAGTAAAGGATAGACCGTTATATATTGTAAAAGAAACAGAAAAAGATACAATAAAAGGATAAAAAATTATATGGAGATTATTGAAGTAAACATAGAATATTTTTTTAAAAAAATATATATAAAAAGTATAAAATATTATTTCCAGAAGATGAAAGAAGAAGTTTTGAAGAGATTAAAAAAATATACTCTAACAGTAACTCAAAAATATATAGCATTTATGTTAGTAATATTTTAATTGGTTTTATTATGATAGAAAAATTAGATCGTAATATACCATACTATATAGATTATTTTGCAATATTTGAAGAATATCAAAATAAAGGTTATGGAACAGAATCTATAAAGATGCTTATTAATACTATTATTAAGGATTATGCTGTATGTTTAGAAATAGAAAAAGAAAATTTAAATAGTATTAATACAATAAAAAGAGCTAATTTTTATAAAAAATTAGGATTTAGAAAAATAGATTCAGAATATTTACTATATGGAGTAAAATATAATCCATATATATATGCAGATTATGATTTAATAAAAGAGGATGTTGATAAAATAATGTTTAGTTATTATATATTAAATTGTGGGAAAGAACAAGTACATAGAAATTGTAAAATTGTATATTAGAGGATAGAGAAATGTCACAAATAGTAATTGGAAATATAATAGCATTTATTGCTTCAATAATTATGACGTATTTAGGCTTGCTTAAATCTAAGAAAAAAATGATATTTTTGCAAACAGTTCAAATAGGACTTTTTGTTATTAGTAATTTAATTTTAGGTGGAATGACAGGTGCTATAGTAAATGCCATAAGTTTTGTTAGAAATATATTATGTTATAAAGATAAACTAGGATTAAAAGAAAAGATTGTTATAACAATACTTTCAGTAGTTTTTGCACTTGTATTTAATAACTTAGGGGTTATAGGATTATTGCCGCTTTTAAGCACTATATTATATTTATGGCTTATGACATTAAAAGATGTTGTTAAATTTAAACTTTTATTAATATTAACGATGGTTCTTTGGCTTATATATGATATAACTATTAAATCATATACATCTGCTGTATTTGACTTTATGAGTATAATCTTTAATGTTATATCAATAGTTCAAATAAGAAGGAAAGGTAGATGTTAATGTTATTTTAAAAGACGATACAATTTAGAAAATAGGTTAATACAATTATAAAATAATTTACCATCAAAGGTTATGCAATGGATGATGAACGATTAAAAAATATAGGACTTACTAATTGAAGAAAAATCATAAGACAGAGGGGGTTCAAAAAGCATCCATAAATTGATGGCTAAATGATAAAAAATTAAATAATAGTAAAATCAAACCACAAGGAGTGTTTTATATTCATCATGGAGCTAAAATAAGGTATACTGATTCTCTAGGACAAGGGATAAAATTAACTAATATAGATAAACTTTATCATATGATATGAGTAACTATGTATATTTAGATTGTAATATTGATTAAATTTTAAATTAAATGGGAGGTATTTTATGAAACAAATTTTATTTGCAACAAATAATGAAACTAAGGCAAAAAGATTTTCTAAAGGATTATTTACGAACGGTATTGAAGTTGTAGGTCTAAAAGAGAAGAATATAAACTTAGATGTAGCAGAGATTGGTAAAGATGTAATTGAGAATGCCTTAATTAAAGCAAGAGAAGCATACAAAAAGACAAATATGGCTGTTATAGGAATGGATGATTCGCTATATTTGGAAAATGTTCCGGATAATATTCAACCAGGATTATTTGTTAGAAGGGTGAATAATAAAACCTTAACAGATGAAGAAATGTTAGAGCATTATACAAATATAGTTAAAAAATATGGTAATAATGGTAGAATTTATTGTAAATGGATTTATGGGCTTGCAGTAATTAATGAAAATGGTAAAGAATCAACATATACTTGGTATAAGGATAATTTCTATATGGTAGATACAATATCCGATAAGATAAATCCAGGGTATCCATTAAATTCTATTTCAAAGTATAAATTAATTGACAAATATTTTACTGATGTAACTAAAGAAGATAAAGAGAAAATAAAAATAAATGAAGATGATGTGGTAGAATTTATTGTAAAACATATTTTTAGTTTATAGAATAATAAAACAAATACATTTTATAGTTTTAAAGGAGTGGAGCAGGTGAAAAAATATTTTAATAATTTATATTATGGTAATTATTATGAATTGGAAAAGTTAGTAAAATCGTATATTGAAAACAATGAAAAAAATATTATTTGTCGATGTAGTTAATATATATAATGTTAATATGCATTGCTTGTAGCAACGGAAGTTTTAGTATATAATCCTTTCTAAAGGAGGTAACTATTATGTTAAAAGATAATATTAAGTCTATTAGAAAATCAAAAGGACTTTCACAAGAAGAATTGGCTATTAAATTAAATGTAGTTAGACAAACAATTTCAAAATGGGAGCAAGGTTTATCAGTTCCTGATTCGGAGATGTTAATCTCTATATCAGAGATCCTTGAAACTCCTGTAAGTACTTTACTTGGAGAAACTATTTCTGAATCAAAAGTTGATGACATAAAAGCAATTTCAGAAAAGTTAGAGGTTATTAACCTACAATTGTCACAAAGAAAAAGTTCAATGCGAAAATTATTTCACTGGTTATTTATTTTATTATGTGAAATGATAGTAATTATTTCAGTGATATTAATAGCATTAAATAGTTATTATCTAAATTGGGATTTTAACAATCCTGAATACGCTGTTGTAGGAACAGTTATACATGGATTTGAATGGCTATTTGTTAGAATGGCTCCTATAATTTTTATAATTGGAATTTTTGGAATTATTTTAACACGAAAAAAAGTTGATATTCTTATTTAGTAAAATAAATAGCAACTTAAAAGGAGGTGTAGCTATGAAATTATTTAATAGTTCGAAGAAAAATCATAATACAAAAAATGAAAAAATAGAATATATTGTATGTCCTCGCTGTAAACATGAAGTTGTTAAAGAAGCACTATTTGTCCATTTTGTAAATTTGGTATTTTAGCTTATATTAATGGGCGTATTGATGAAAATGGAGATATAGTTAAATGATTAAATAAAAATAAATAAATTGATAAATTATTGAAGAGATTACAAATCAAAGTAATCTCTTTTTTTTGTGGAAAGGAGAAATTGTGGAAACAATAGGTATATCTAAAATATCTAAAGGGTTAGAACATGTATTGAATTATTATGTTTATGATAGATATACTGCAATGAGTTTTGATAGAACAGGTTTTAAAATTAAGAAAATTTCAAAAATTAATCAAATAAATATAAGGATAGTGGATGAGTTACTTGATTATATTATTATAAATAAAGATGAAATACAAAAATAATTTTTAAGTATAAAGATAAATATAATGAAGATATTTCCTTTATAAATAAAAATAAATGTGATATAATATGCAAAAGAACTTAAAGCTAAAGAAAATGAAAATAAGAGTATATTAATGACTAGTATAGTTTATATAAATATACGAAGTAAAAAATATGGATATGTATCAAAAAAGAAACATAAGAAAAAATAAAAAATGGAAGATAAAAATAATACAGAAAATGTAAACAAGACAAATATCAACCGGAATATCGGCACATATGCAAAAACACTCATAAACCTTTATAATAAAAGTGTTTTATAAAATTAAGTTATTACATATTTTTATAAAATAATATAAAAGGAGATGAAATAAATGAAAAAAAATGATATTACAATAAGGTCAAGTGCTGCTGAGTATTTAACTTATATTGCTTCTTCTGGTGAAGTTGGAATTGAAATTAGATATGAAGATGAAAATATTTGGTTAACACAAAAAATGTTATCAACACTTTATGATGTTAAACTCAGTACAATTAATGAACATATAAAAAATATATTTGCTGATAATGAATTGATAGAAGAATCAACTATTAGGAAATTCCGAATAGTTCAAAAGGAAGGAAATAGAAATGTTGAACGAGAAGTAATTCATTATAATCTCCAGATGATAATTGCCATTGGATTTAAGGTTGATAATGACAAAGCAGTACAATTTAGGAAATGGGCTAACACAATTATAAAAGAATTTACTATAAAAGGCTATGCAATGGATGATGAACGATTAAAAAATAGTGGCTCAATATTAACTGAAAAATATTTTGAACAATTATTAGAAAGAATTAGAGAAATTAGACTTTCTGAAAGAAAATTTTATCAAAAAATAACAGATATATATGCAACTAGTATTGATTATGATATTAATTCTAAAAAAACTATGGAGTTTTTTAAAATAGTTCAAAATAAAATGCATTATGCTATATCAGGTAATACAGCAGCAGAAATTATATATAATAGAGTTGATTCAAATAAGGAGCATATGGGGCTTAAAACTTGGGATGATGCACCAAATGGTAAGATTATAAAAAGTGATGTAATTATTGCTAAAAATTATTTGACGGAGGATGAAATATCATCATTAAGGCGTATTGTTTCTGCTTATTTAGATTTAGCAGAAGATAGAGCAAAAAGACATATTCCGATGACTATGCAAGATTGGTTTAAAAGACTAGATGAGTTTCTAAAACTTACCGATAGAGAAATACTACAAAATGCTGGTAAAATATCTCATCAAATTGCAGCCTCTAAAGCTGAAGCAGAATTTGAAAAATATAGAATAACCCAAGACCAAATATATTTGAGTGATTTTGATAAATATATGGAAAAACTTGAAAAACTTGAAAATAAGGATGATGAATAATGTTGCAAATTATAAATATAAAAATTGAAAATAAGAATTATAAAATATAATGGGCTTTGTCAGAATTTTTTGGAAAATTAAAAGGTAGAAAATTTAGGCTTAATGAAGTATCTGCTGAACAAATTGAAAGTATAAAGGACCTGTCTTTAACAACAAAAATATTATTATCAGCTGTTGCAGGTGCAGTTATACAAAATTTAATAGATAATGAATACCAATTTGATGTTATATTTAATGATGGGGTATTTTAGATAGTATAATGGCAAATTATATCTAAAATAAAAGGAGTGAAAAAGATATGGATATGCATCAAAAAAGAGAATAAAGAAAAAATAAAAAAATGGAAGATAAAAACAATTCAGAAAATAACAGTAAAACAAATATAAACTGGCTAATGGAGACATATGGAAACACTCACTCGAACCCTTATAAAATAAGCATTTGTCAAAAACGAGTTATTACATATCTTAACAAAAATAGGTGAAATTTAACAAGAAATGATTGAAAGGAGATGCAATTTATGGATAAAAAAGAGTTGATATTAAATAATAATGAACTTTCTAATGTTAATGAAATTTATTCGGATATTAAAAGCAAAATAATTAATGCCCGTGGTAAAATGTTAAAACAAATTGATAATACAATGATAGAAGTGTATTGGTATGTTGGGAAAATTACGTCAGAATTATTTAATAATTCTGACAGTGGATTCTACGGGAAGAAAATTATTGAAGCTTTATCAAAGAAACTTAAAAATGAATTTGGAAATGGTTATTCACCGGTAAGTATTAGAAGAATGCGTAGATTTTATGAGTATTATCCAATATGGTCGGCAGTGCCGATTGAATTGAGTTGGTCACATTTTCAAGAATTAATAAAAATAGAAAGAAAAGAAGAAAGAGAATTTTATCAAATTGAATCAATCAAATCTAATTGGGGATATAGGGAATTAGGAAGACAAATTAACACAAAATTATATGATAGATATTTAATATCACCAGATAAAAATTTAATTATGAAAAATTCTAAAAAAGGATTAATAGAAAAACAACCTGAAGAATTGCTTAAAAATCCGTATATATTTGAATTTGCTGGTTTAAAGGAAAATATAAACTATTTGGAAAATGATTTAGAAAAAGCTTTATTAAATCATTTAACTGAATTTTTATTGGAACTTGGAAGAGGTTTTTCATTTGTGGCAAATCAACAAAGATTAAAAATTGGAAGTGAATATTATTATCCAGATTTAGTGTTTTATAATAGGTTAGCAAAATGTTTTGTTATAATTGATTTAAAGATTGGTAAATTGACTCATCAAGATATTGGACAAATGCAAATGTATGTGAATTACTATAAAAAGACTCAAATGATAGACGGAGAAAATCAACCAATTGGAATATTATTATGTGCGGATAAAGATGAAGCAGTTGTCGAGATGACTCTGGGAGATAGTGTTAAAAACGTATATGCATCTAAATATTTAACATATATGCCATCTAAAGATGAACTAATTAAGATAATAAAAGATGAAAAAGAATTATTGGAATTGGCAAGGGAAAATGAAATAGAAGATGGTAAAAATAATGAATAATAGCGAAAATAAGATAAGTATTAACTGGGATATCAGCACATATGCAAAAACTCACTCAAACCCTTACAAAATAAGCATTTTAACAAATTGAATTATTACACATTTGTTCAGAAATAGACAAAAACAAGCGATAAATAAAATGAAAGGAGAATTAAAGTGGAAGATAATAACCTAATAATATATAAAAATAGTAATGGAAATATAGTTGTAGATGCTATATTGAAAGACGATACACTGTGGCTATCACAAAAAGGAATGTCAAAAGTTTTTGAAGTTGGTGTTCCTGCAATTTCTAAACACTTGAAAAATATATTTGAAGAGAATGAACTAGATAAAGAATCAGTTGTTTCCAAAATGGAAATAACTGCAGATGATGGTAAAAGCTATATTACAGAAGTTTATAGCTTAGATGCGATAATTGCAGTAGGATACCGTATTAATTCAAAAAAAGCAACCGAATTTAGAATATGGGCGACATCAATATTAAAAGAATATATAACAAAAGGTTTTTCATTAAATGATGAAAGATTCATTAAAGGAAATAAATACGATGCAAAATACTTTGATGAATTATTAGAACGAATTAAAATTATTAGAGTGAGTGAAAGAATGGCCTATCAAAAAATTACTGATTTATTTATGACTACATCTATTGATTATAATCCAAAATCTGAAGAGGCATACACCTTTTTCAAAATAGTTCAAAATAAATTGCATTATGCAATTAGTGGACATACTGCTGCAAACTGATACATAATAGAGTAAATTCAGAAAAAGAGTATATGGGACTAACTAATTGGAAAAATTCTCCTGATGGTTTAATATATAAATATGATGTAACAGTGGCTAAAAATTATTTAAATGAAAAAGAGTTAAATAAACTAAATGATTTAACAAATATATTTTTAGTATTTGCAGAAGATGAAGCAAAAGAAAGAAATGTAATGTCAATGAAGGATTGGATAAATGCTACAGATGATTTGTTAAAGTTTAGAAGAAAAAAAGTATTACAAAATAGTGGAAACATATCACATAAGCAAGCAATCTAAAAAGCTGAAAATGAATATGAAAAATATAGAATAATACAAGATCAGAAATATATATCTTCAATGGATGAAATGTATAATAAATATTTAGAAGAAAACAAAGAAAAATAGTAATTTATTGAGATGATGGAGAAATAGATATGGAAGTTGTTATAGTGTTAATTAGTTTTATTCCTTGTTATTTAATATCTACAATGGTTCACGAATTAGGGCATATAATTTGCGGATTATTTTATCGTTGGAAACTATTTATGTTAGTAGTTGGTCCAATTAAGATTTATAGAGAAACAATGGATTCTAAAATAAAAATAGGAATAGAAAAAAATATTATTATGTGGTTTGGAGTTGGAGGAACATTACCTACGAAGGAATCAAAAGATAATATTAAAATATGGGGTAAGATACTTCTTGCAGGTCCACTATCATCTATAATGTTTAGTATTATAATGTTGCCTTTTTTAATTATTACTAAAAATATTATTTTTCTTTTACTAACTCTTATGCCATTTTCAATGGGTATTATGTGTTTAATTCCAATGAAATTGAAAACAGGAATATTATATAATGATGGAACAAGATATAAACGAATTAAAAGTGGAGGACAAGAAGAACAAGAGGAAGAATCTATTTTTAAACTTGTTGAAATTAGTATAATAGATGGAAAAAATTCTCTTTATCCAATTGATTTAATAAAACCATTACTCAATTCAAAAGATTATGCATTAAAATATTATGGTTACTATTATTCTTATCAAAATGCAAGAAATAATAGTGATGTGAAAGAAGTAGATACACAATTATCAAATATGAAAAATATTCAAAATAAAGTACCAAAAGCCATAATTGATGATTGCAAAATAGAGAACTAAGCGTTAAATATATTATAATTTGTAATACAAAAAAGGAGGAGTGAAAAAGATATGGATATGTATCAAAAAAGAAACATAAGAAAAAAGAATAAAATAGAAAATAATAATAATTCAGAAAATACTAATAAAACAAATATAAATTGGTATATCGGCACATATGCAAAAACTCACTCAAACCTTTACAAAATAAACGTTTTTAAAAATTAAGTTATTGCATATTTGCAAAAAATAAATAAAATTCATAAAAAACAATTGAAAGGAGATTTGCAAAATGTTAGAAAAGGATTTTAAAAATACAATTATAGATATTAAGAAAGAAATACAAAATACACAGATAGCTATAATAGGTGATGCTAATAAAAGATTACTAAATTTATATTATAAACTTGGTAAAATTATTAATGAAAACTCTAAATAGGGAGAGAAATTTATTGAAACTTTAGAAATAGAGTTAAAATTAGATTTTCCTGGTATTAAAGGTTTTTCGGCGAGAAATTTACAAAGAATGAAGAAATTTTACCTTGAATATAAAGATAATGAAATTTTGCCACCGGCAGTGGCAAAATTGCCATGGACACATAACATAATGCTCATAGAAAAAATAAAAGAAAAAGAAAAACGCTTTTGGTATGCGAATGAATCTGCCAATAATAATTGGTCTAAAGTTGTATTGGATCATCAAATAGATATGAATTTATACGAAAGACAAGCAATTGCAGATAAAGAAAATAATTTTAAAAATACATTGCTTGAACCTCAAAGCGATTTAGCAAATGACTTACAAAAAGATCCTTATATATTTAATTTAACTTTGTTAAAAGAAAAGTATGTTGAGAAAGAACTAGAAGATTCTATGGTTGAGAGAATCAGAGATGTTTTGCTTGAATTAGGAAATGGATTTAGTTTTATTGGCAAACAATATAAATTAGTTGTAGGAAATAATGATTATTTTATTGATATGTTATTTTATCATTTAAAACTTCATTGCTATGTTGTAGTTGAACTGAAAGTTGTACCGTTTAAACCAGAATTTATAGGACAGTTGAATTTCTATTTAACAGCAATGGATGAACAAGTAAAAGATAAAATGGATGCATCTTCAATTGGATTATTGTTATGCAAGAGTAAAGAAAAGTTAACAGTAGAGTATTCACTTAAAGGTATAGATAAACCAATTGGAGTAAGTTCTTATGAAATATCAAAATATTTACCAAAAGATATATTAGAATCGTTACCAACAGAAGAAGATATAAATTTACATATTGATATAGAAGATATATAGGAATAAAATAAAAAGATATAAATATTAATTTGTAGGATTATACGTGAATTATGAAATTTATAATTGAGTTAAAAAATCTCTTGATAATAATATGATTATTGAAAAAGAAGTGGCGATACAATTTTTACTAGTAAAAAAGGAGTGAAAAATTTATGGATATGTATCAAAAAAGAGAGCAAAGAAAAAAGAATAAAATAGAAAATAATAATAAGACAGAGGGGTTTCCAAAAGTCTCCATAAACTGGGATATCGGGACATATAGACAAATCGCTTTAAACCCTTATAAAATAAAGTTTTTTGCAAAATGAGATTTTACATTTTAGTTTTAAAAAGTGGAATATTATCAATATAATTTTTGAAAAAATAATATTTAA
>CAZQJQ010000002.1:57471-58383 GCA_964593045.1 uncultured Clostridiaceae bacterium | reverse complement strand
TTGGATAATATAGAAAATATAGAAGATGTTAAAAGAGGAATTTTTGATAAATATAGGATAAATATTAATAATAAAATTGACATTATAGAAGAAAAAGATAACTATATATTAATAAGGTGTTTTACAAAGAGTGAACTAAATAATGAAAATTATAGTACCGATATTATTAATAATATTTCTTTACTTATTTCAGATGAACAACAAAAAAATATACTATTTGAAATTTCTGAAAAAATATTTATAGAAATAATAAACGATTCATTTTGGCTGGGAATAATTCTAAGCGTAGAAGATAAAATAGATAATTATGAAATGAAATTTATTTTAACAGATTTTCTTTTGTTTTTTTCTTCAATATTTTGTGCTGAGACTATTAATTATAAATTTGTAGAAATAAAAGATAAAAGCAATAATCCTGCTACCGAAATTAAGAAATTAAGAAAGACATATTTAAAAGAATGTCCTTTATTCAATTCAAAGAATATAAAAAAAATAATTGATTCCATGGGAATAAATTTTGATAGTTATGTATTTGATATTGTAGTATTTTTATTAGATGGAGATATAATTGATATTAATAGTAGAACATGGAATAAGAAAGATCAAGAGTTTTTTAAACTATATAATAGTATTATTATGAGCCCTAGAAATTTGATTAAGAATTTTTTTCCGCAACTATATGAAAGTAATGAAGCTTTTCGCAAACCATATGTGGATGAATTAATACAATTATTTAAAAACGTTAAAGTAGAACAGAAATCTTATTCAACATACAAATTATTCGACAGAGAAATGTCTTATGATGAAAGAATATATATTTTACAACGAATAGGGTTATTAAAAACAATAATGATGATTTCAAATAAATGTAAAAAATGTAGCTTTATGTCTACTACGGAGCCCCAAAATGAT
>CAZQJQ010000002.1:703-57461 GCA_964593045.1 uncultured Clostridiaceae bacterium | reverse complement strand
TTTAATAAATTTTTATCAAAAGCAAAGGCCACTGTAATTGAATTGTTATGGAATGATAAAAAAAATAATAATATTTTATTTTTAGAAAATATATTTAAAGAATTACCAAAAGAAATAAATGAAAAATTTTATGTAATTAATAGAAAATGTAGGGATAATATACATTATGGATTTTATAATGTATTGAGTGCTGATGAATATGAAATTTTGAATAGGAATCAAGATATTTATTTAAATTTTATAATAAAAAAATTTCAAAAAAAAATAAAATATAAGTTTAGATTGAGTTATAAAATTGCTTTAATAATATAAAAGAAGTGATTGTTTGTTCATTTATAAAGTAGCCGCATATCTGCGTTTATCAAAAGATGAAAATAGTATTGAAGAATCAAATAGTATTGTTAATCAAAAAAATATAATAAAATTTTATATCAAAACAAAAACTGATTTTAAATTAATAGATTATTATATAGATGATGGTTACACTGGAACTAATTTTAATAGGCCTGGATTTAAAAAATTACTAAGTGATATAAAAGATAAAAAAATAAATACGATAATCGTTAAAGATTTATCTAGATTTGGAAGGAATTATATATCAGTCGGAAATTATATTGAAGATATCTTTCCGATATTAAAAGTTAGATCTATATCAATAAATGATAATATTGATAGTGAAAACAGTTCATATTATATGGAAGATACAATTCAACTTAAAAATGTTACTAATGATTTTTATTCAAAAGATATTTCTAGGAAAGTAAGGTCAGCATTAAAAACTAAAAAACTAAATGGACAATTTATTGGAGTTTCAGCACCGTATGGGTATTTAAAAGATCCTAATGATAAGCATAAGTTTATTATTGATATAGCTGCTTCAAGAGTAGTAAAAAAGATATTTAAAATGATTCTATTGGGAAAAAGTAAAAAAGAAGTAGCAGAAAAATTAAATAATAAAAAAGAATTACCACCTGCTGTTTATAAAGTTCAAGAATCTCTTGCAAATAATAAAATAATTGATTCGATGTATAAATGGAATTCAGAAATGATTAACAGGATATTAAATAATCAAACTTATACAGGTGATTTAGTTCAAGGAGTAAAAAGAAAATTAAATTATAGAAGTAATAAATTAATTGATGTTGATAAAGAAGACTGGATAATAACTCCTAATCATCATGAAGCATTAATTAGCAAAGAACAATTTCAACAGGTACAAGAAATAATTAAAAAAACTGGTAAAATAAATAAAAATAATGAAATTGATTTATTTTCTGGATTTTTGAAATGTCCTGATTGTGATAGTTCATTTGTAATTAAGAAAAGCAAAGATAAAATATATTATTATTGCAGTAACTATAATAGAAATAAAAATTGTACTAAACATTCAATTAATAAAAACAAACTCCAAGAATTAGTATTAAATGAAATTAATAAAAAATATAATAATAGTTTCACCTTAAGTAGGAATATTTTAAATGAACTAGTTGATGTGATTTATATTTATGAAAATGGAGATATAGAAACAAAATTTAAAACAGAAATATAGTATGTTATAATAATAAAAGATTCAAATAATTAGAGAAGGAGTGATTAATTATGGATATGTATCAAAAAAGAGAGCAAAGAAAAAAAGATAAAGAAGAAGGTAAAAATAAAAGTTGTACATCCGTGTCGATAAACTGGTATGTGGGGAGTTATGAAAAAACACTATTAAATCCTTGAAAATAAAAGAATTTTTACTAAATGCTTTTTACATTTTGGAACATTTTTTAATAAAATTTTAATTTAAATTGATAAGTGTATGACTTATGAAAAACTAAAGGAAAGGAGAGTATTGATGGAAGATAATAAATTAATTATATATAAAAATAGTGAAGGAAATATTATAGTAGATGCTATTTATAAAGATGAAACTTTATGGTTATCACAAAAAGGAATGTCAAAAGTTTTTGAATGTTCTACAGATAATATAAGTTTACACTTGAAACATATATTTGAAGACAAAGAGTTAGAGAAAAAATCAGTTACCGAGAAATGCTCGTTAACTGCCGATGACGGGAAAAACTATAATACAACTATTTATAGTTTAGATGCCATAATTGCCGTGGGTTATAGAGTTAATTCGAAAAAAGCAACAGAATTTAGAATATGGGCTACAAAAATATTAAAAGAATATATGACAAAGGGTTTTGCATTAAATGATGAACGTTTTATAAATGGAAATAAATATGATACGAAATATTTTGATGAATTATTAGAACGTATCAAAACAATTAGAGTTAGCGAGAGAATGGCATACCAAAAAATCACTGATTTATTTATTGCTACAGCAACTGATTACAATCCGAAGTCAGAAGAAGCGTATGCTTTCTTTAAAATTGTTCAAAATAAGTTGCATTATGCTATAAGCGGACATACTGCAGCCGAATTAATATATAGTAGAGCAAACTCAGATAAAGAACATATGGGACTAACTAATTGGAAAAATTCTCCTGATGGTTTAATATATAAATATGATGTGATTATTGCAAAAAATTATTTAAACGAAGAAGAAATGAATAATTTAAAAGATTTAACAAATATGTTTTTAGTATTTGCTGAAGATGAAGCAAAACAAAGACATGTTATGACAATGAAGGATTGGATAAATGCAACTGATGATTTATTAAAATTTAGAAGAAAAGAAGTATTAAATAATAGTGGCAGTATATCTCATAAAGAAGCAGTAGAAAAAGCAGAAAAAGAATATGAAAAATTTAGAATTATACAAGATCAAAAATATATTTCTTCAATGGATGAATTTTACAAAAAATATTTAGGAGAAAATAAATATGAAGATTAATAAAAAGGTTGTAAAAAAAATATTGATACTTATTTCTATTATTATCTTAATTTTAGGAATAATATCAGGGATAAATGTATCAAATGAGTTAGTAAATAATAGCAATACAAATAATATATATGTTGATGGAACAGATTTTTCTGGAATGGCAGAATTAGGGGTGTTTTTTGGTTCAAAAATATTAGGTATTGTAATTATATTCTATAGTATATTGATAGACATAGTAATTTGGCTTATATATGGAATTATCATTTTTATACTAAAAATGATAGATAGATTAAGAAATAAAAGGAAGTGATAAATAATGGATATGTATCAAAAACGAGAACAAAGAAAGAAGAATAAAACAGAGGAAAATAATACTGAAAATACTAACAAAGTAAACATCAACTGGTATCCAGGTCATATGGTTACTGCAAAAAAAGAAATTGAGTCTGTTATAAAGTTAATAGATATAGTAATAGAAGTACTTGATGCAAGATTGCCAAATTCAAGTAGGAATCCATTTGTAGAAAAAATTGCAGTTGGAAAAGAGAGAATAGTTGTGTTAAATAAATTTGATTTAGCAGATGAAGAAAATCTTAAAAAGTGGATTGAATATTTTAAAAATCAGAATATTACTGTTATTTGTACTAATGCTTCAACAGGTGAGAATATTCCTAAATTATTAGAGAGTATAAAAAAAATAGGTAAAAAAATATATGAATCTAAAGTGAATAATTCAAAAATTCATATACAACCTATTTATAGAGCTGTTATAATAGGCATACCAAATGTTGGAAAATCTACTGTTATAAATAAACTATCAAATAAAAATTCAGCAAATGTTGGAAATAAACCTGGAGTTACAAGAAAAAAGCAATGGATAAGACTTTCTGATAATATTGAACTTATGGATACACCAGGACTTTTATGGCCAAACTTAGATGATAAAGATGCAGGAATTAAGCTCGCTCTTACAGGAAATATAAAGCAAGATATATTGGATGTAGAAGAACTTGCTGTGGAAGGTTTAAAAATAATACTTTCAAAAGATAAATATAAAAATATGTTGTGTA
This sequence comes from uncultured Clostridiaceae bacterium, assembly GCA_964593045.1. Classification (GTDB taxonomy): domain Bacteria; phylum Bacillota; class Clostridia; order TANB77; family CAG-465; genus JAOAHC01. The sequence goes on along the minus strand of CAZQJQ010000002.1, from coordinate 53,558 downwards.
GTAAATATGGTATAGAAAATATTGATAGTATAAAAAATGAAATAGATAATGCTGAACTTGAGTATAATAAATATGCTTTAGAAATGAAAATAATTGAGAAAATAGGACAAAAAAGAGGTGCATTAATAAAAGGTGGAGAAATTGATACATATAAAGTGTCAAATCTATTGCTAGATGACTTAAAAAATGGTAAAATAGGAAATATAAGTTTTGAGTAAAGAGGAGAAGAATAAATATGGATAATAAAGAGTTTGTAAAAGAATTAACAAAAATGGATGAAGATTTTGCAAAATGGTATACAGATATAATATTAAAAGCAGAATTAGTGGATTACGCACCTATGAAAGGTTTTATGGTAATAAGGCCATATGGTTATGCTATATGGGAAAATATACAAAAAATAATGGATGCAAAGATCAAAGAAACAGGACATAAAAATGCCTATTTTCCTATGCTTATACCAGAATCAATGTTAAATAAAGAGAAAGAACATGTTGAAGGATTTGCTCCAGAAGTTGCATGGGTAACTCATGGTGGTAATAACGAACTTCCTGAAAGATTATGTATAAGACCAACATCAGAAACTATGATATGTACAATGTATTCAAAATGGATAAAATCACATAGAGATTTGCCTCTTTTAATAAATCAATGGGTAAATGTAGTTAGATGGGAAAAAACAACAAGACCATTTTTAAGGACATCTGAATTCTTATGGCAAGAAGGGCATACATTACATGCGACACCTGAAGAAGCAAAAGAAGAAACATTAAAAATGCATCAAATTTATGCAACATTTTGTAATGAATATTTAGCTATGCCTGTTATAATGGGTAGAAAATCTGAAAAAGAAAAATTTGCTGGTGCGGAAGAAACATATACAATTGAAGCATTAATGCATGATGGTAAAGCACTTCAATCAGCAACTTCACACTATTTTGGTAATAATTTTGCAAAGGCTTTTGATATAAAATTCCAAAATAAAGAAGGAAAGGAAGAATATGCATATCAAACTTCATGGGGAATGTCTACAAGACTTATCGGTGGTATTATAATGACACATGGTGATGATAGAGGACTTAAACTTCCACCAAAGATTGCTCCAATACAAGTAATTATTGTCCCTATAGCTCAGCATAAACAAGGGGTATTACAAAAAGTAGAGGAACTAAAAATTAGATTATCTAAAATGTGTAGAGTAGAAGCGGATATAAACGAAAATAATTCTCCTGGATACAAATTTAACAACTGGGAGTTAAAGGGAGTACCACTAAGAGTAGAGATAGGCCCAAAAGATATTGAAAATAACAATTGCATATTATTTAGAAGAGATACTTTTGAAAAGCAGGAAGTAAGTTTAGATGAACTAGAAAATAAAGTATTACAATTACTTGATGAAATACAAAAAAACATGTATAAAATGGCACAAGAAAACGTTGAAGAACACACATATATAGCAAAAGATTTAAAAGAATATGAAGATATATTTACTCAAAAACAAGGATATGTTAAAATTATGTGGTGTGGTTGTAGAGAATGTGAAGATAAAATAAAAGAACTGACTACATCAACTATAAGATGTATACCATTTAAAGAAGAACATATATCAGATACATGTGCTATATGTGGTAAACCTGCAAAACATATGGTATATACGGCAAGACAATATTAATTAAAACAATAAAAAAATAAAATGATGTAAATATAGAATGATTTTATTAACTTAATATATAGACTTTAGGCATTTAAATAAACATAAAAATATGTAAAGAAAATAAAATGCAAAAAAAATAAATAATTTGTAAATAAAGTATTGACATATTTAAAGCTTAGTGTATAATATAGACATACAGTAGGGGAAGGCGGTGTTAAACATGCAAATAACAGACGTAAGAGTTAGAAAAGTGGCTTCTCAAAACAGAATGAAAGCTATTGCTTCTGTAACTTTTGATGAAGTGTTCGTAATACACGATATAAAAGTTATCGAAAGTGATAAAGGTTTATTTATAGCTATGCCTAGCAGAAAAACTCCAAATGGTGAATTTAAAGATATAGCTCATCCAATAAACACTGAAACAAGAGAAGCAATCCAAAATGCTATAATTGCTAAATACAATGAGACAGATGATCAAGTTGATAGCAAGGAAGAAAGCAAAGAAGATTAATTTGTAAAAAACAAAAAGAGGGTTATGCCCTCTTTTTGGCTATATAATGGAGAAAAAGAATGGATAATTTAAAAAGAATTGAAAAATTAAAAAAAATTATTTCTAAAATACCATTTGAACCTGGAATATATCAAATGAGAGATGAAAATGACAATATAATATATGTAGGTAAAGCAATCTCTTTAAGAAAAAGGGTAAGACAATACTTTCAAAAAAATGTTAAATCAAAAAGAATTGAAAAAATGGTATCATTAGTACATAATATAACATATATAGTTACGAAAAATGAAGTAGAAGCTTTAGTACTTGAGTGTAACTACATTAAAGAATTTAGTCCTAAATTTAATGTTATGTTAAAAGATGACAAAACATATCCATATATAAAAATTACTATAAAAGAAAAATATCCTACTATATATATTACTCGTACTAAAAAAGATGATGGTTCAATGTATTTTGGACCATATACAAATGTTACATCAATACGTGAGGTTCTTGCTTTAATAAAAAAAATATTTCCACTTAAAAGATGTAAATATAACTTGGAAAAAAATAAAAGTATAAAGCCATGTTTATATTATTATATAGGTAAATGTTTAGGACCTTGTGAAAATGATGTTAATTTAGAGCAATATCAAAGTATGATAAAACAAATTATTATGTTTTTACAAGGAAAAACAAAAGAAATAGAAAATGAAATAATACAAGAAATTGATAAGTGCATAGAAAAGTTAGATTTTGAAAAAGCAGGGAATTTAAAAAAAAGATTAGATGATATAGAAAATATAAGTAAAAAACAAAATGTTGCTAATTTAAATGAAACAAATTCAGATGTTTTTGGATATGTATATTATTTAAATATACTACATATCCAAGTATTTAAAATACGTGATTATAAAGTGGTATTAAACGATAATATAAAAATTGATGATGTAGATAAAGAAGAAATAGAAGATATTTTAATGCAAGTGATTTCACAATACTATATAAATTTTAAAAACGAAGATATTCCTAAAAAAATATATATTAAATTAGCAAAAGAGGAATTACTTACTTCTTTAAAAGATTATTTAAAAGATATAAAAAAGTCAAAAGTTGAAGTTTTAGTTCCTAAAAAAGGTGAAAAACTAAAACTAATAGAAATGGTTGAAAATAACATAAGAATAAACATAGAAGAGAGCAGTAATAATGTGATGCATGATTTGAGAGAAAAATTAAAACTGCAATATGATATAAATTCTATAGAATGTTATGATATATCTAATTTAAGAAATGATTATATTGTCGGTTGCATGATAAGATATGAAGATTCTAAATTGAATAAAAAAATGTATAGAAAATTTAAAATAAAATCTACATTAGAGCAAAATGATCCATTATGTATTTATGAAGTATTATCAAGAAGAATGAAACACAAAGATGAATGGCCACTTCCAGACCTAATATTTATAGATGGTGGAACTAATCAGCTAAATGCTGCTAAAAAAGCTGTTATAGAAGAGGCAAAAGAAACTGTTGATATGTATGGTATGATTAAAAATGATAAACATAAAACTGATGCACTTATAGATATATATGGAAATAAAATAAGATTTGAAGAAGATGACAAAAAACTTTTTAACTTTATAACATTTCTTCAAGATGAAGTTCATAGATTTGTAATAAAATATCATAGAACACTTAGAGATAAGTTAAATTAAATTTTGAATATATAATAAAATTTTCCACATAATATATTTAGGAGATGATATTATGGGAAAACATTGGCAAAAAATAGAATGTAATGTTACAAGTTGCGTTCATAATTGTATTGATGATAGTACATGTAGGCTAGAAAAAATACAAGTAGCTCCATGTGATTTAAAAGGAGATAAAACTGCAGATAAAGAAACACTATGTTCACAATATAGATATACGGGCAATTTAAATGTTGAAGAAAAAAGTGGTATAAAGACATAAAAATAATAAATATTGTATAATGTATATTTTTTGTAAAGCTTGTAATTTAAGAGATTACAAGCTTTTTAATGTGAACTTAAAATGAACATTTGCAAAAAACAGTTAAATATTAGTCATACTATTGAAATAATGTGTGTAATATAATATAATAGTAAATGTTTCAGAAGGTGTTTTAAAATATGCAATTTGTAAATTATAAACTAAATGAATTTAAAAAATATATAAAAGGTAAAAATGTTGCACTTGCTGGTATAGGAATAAGCAATATACCAGCAGCTAAGTATTTGCTAGAGCTTGGTGCTTTTGTTACTATTCTTGATAAAAAAGAAGTGCTTGGTAATGAATGTAATATTTTAAAACATTTAAATGTAAATTTCATACTAGGTAAAGATTATTTAAATAATTTAGAAAAGTATGATGTTATTCTGCGTTCACCTGGTATAAAACCATTTTTAATGGAATTTGAAAAAGCAAGGAGTGCAGGTGTAAAAATAACTTCTGAGATTGAACTTTTAATGGAACTTTGTCCATGCAAAATTGTTGGGATTACTGGTAGTGATGGTAAAACCACCACAACAACACTGGTATCTAAGTTTTTAGAACAAGCATCATACAAAGTATGGCTTGGCGGAAATATTGGTTTTCCTCTTTTTTCTAAAATAGATGAAATGAGAGAAGAAGATATAGTAGTACTTGAACTTAGTAGTTTTCAACTTATGACCATGAAAAAAAGTCCTAATATTTCTGTAATTACAAATATATCACCAAACCATCTAGATTATCACAGGGATTTTAATGAATATATTAATGCAAAAGCAAATATATTTAATTTTCAAAAAAATTGTGATGTTATAGTTTTAAATAAAGATAATCAATATACTAAAAGGTATTTAGAATACATTTCAAATAAAAAAATAGAAAATGAGGTCAGATTTTTTAGTGTTGTAGAAGAACCTAAGAATGCAGTTTTCCTTAAAAACGGATATATTGTATCCAATTTTAAGGGAAAAGAAGAGATAATATCAAAAATAGAGGATGTAAAATTAGTTGGAATCCATAATTTAGCAAATATTTGTGCTGCTTCTAGTGCTGTTTTACCATTAGTATCTATAGAAGATATAAAAAAAGTAGTAACAACATTAAAGGGTGTAGAGCATAGAATGGAGTTAGTAAGGCAAAGAAATGGAGTAAAATGGTATAATGATTCTATTGGAACGAGTCCAACTCGAACAATCGCAGGCCTTGTAGCATTTAATCAAAAAGTAATTTTAATAGCAGGTGGATATGATAAAAACATACCATATGATGATATAGGTAAATATATTATTGATAAGGTAAGTGTTTTAATTCTACTGGGAAAAACTGCACCTAAGATAAAAGAAGCTGTTTTAAATGAAGCTAAAAAACAAAAGCTAACAAGTAATCAAATATGTGATATAATAGATATGAATTCTTTAGAGGAATGTGTACATTATGCTTCAGGTATAGCTAAACAAGGAGATATTGTTGTGATGTCACCTGCTAGTGCATCATTTGATATGTATAAAAACTTTGAAGAAAGAGGAGATCATTTCAAAAAGCTTGTAAACGATCTAAAATAATTAGGTTTAAATTACATACATGTAATTTATATATAATAAGAAAGAGGGATTTTTATGTTGAAAAAAATGAATTTACCAAACAAATTAACAATGTTAAGGATAATACTAGTACCAATATTCGTAGTATTTATGTGTTTACCACAAGATTTAAAATGGCCAAACTATGTTGCATTTGGAATATTTCTTCTAGCAGCAATTACAGATTATATAGATGGAATAATATCTAGAAAATATAATCTTGTAACAGAATTTGGAAAAATAATGGATCCATTAGCAGATAAGATGCTTGTTGCTTCTGCCTTTATAATGTTAACAAGCTTAGATATTATTCCAGTTTATTTAACTGTTGTAATTATACTAAGAGATTTCTTTGCTAACTCTATAAGAATGTTTGGTGCAAACGCAAATGAAACTATTGCAGCATCACTTAGCGGAAAAATAAAGACATTCACTCAAATGCTTGCATTAATACTTGCTCTTGTGAACCTAGCATTCTTTAAATATGCATCATTCGGAATATTTATACAAAAATCAATTCTTATGAGTGAAATTTCACTTTTTGCAAATATATTTATGTCAGTAATGGTTGTAGTTGCAGTAATTGCAACAATCTGGTCTTTAGTAGATTATATCATTAAATTTAAAAAATATATAAATGTAGAAAAATAGTGAAAATTCAATAAAAAAAGTTAAAAACAAAAAACAAATGTGAGGTAGTTATGGAAAATGAACAATTAAGTATGTTTTCTTCTACAGACATAAAAAGTCAAATTGAAGACTTAAGAAAACAAATAGAATATCATAATAAGAGGTATTATGAAGATGATAACCCAGAAATTTCAGATTATGAATATGATATGTTAAATAAAAAGTTAAAAGAGTTAGAGTCACTGCATCCTGAATATGTAGTGACCACTTCTCCTACTCAAAAAGTGGGAGGTAAAGTTAACAATATGTTTACAGAGGTAAAACATGACGTTCTAATGCAAAGTCTTCAAGACGTTTTTGATTACAAAGAGGTAGAAGATTTTGTAAATAAAGTAATTAATGAGTATGGGAGTGATATACAATTTCAAGTATCAACAAAAATTGATGGATTATCTGTATCTCTTGAATATGAAAATGGTATATTAGTTAGAGGCTCAACTAGGGGTAATGGTCAAGTTGGAGAGGATGTAACACAAAATTTATTACAACTAAAAGATATACCAAATAAACTTAAAACAAATGATACAATTGAAGTAAGAGGTGAAGTATATCTTCCACGTGAGGAATTTGAAAAAATAAATGTTGAACTTGAAAAACAAGGAAAATCAGTACTTGCAAATCCAAGAAATGCTGCTGCAGGTACTTTAAGACAATTAAATCCTGAACTTGTTAAATCTAGAAACCTCAGTATATTTATATTCAATGTACAAAAATCAACTACAAAGAAATTTTTGACACATAGTGAAAGTTTAGAGTATTGTAAAAGTATAGGAATAAAAGTGTTAGATTATAGTAAAGTATGTGTTGGTGTTAAAAATGTAATAGAATATATAAAAGAAATAGGGAAAATTAGAGACTCACTAAAATATGATATAGATGGAGCAGTTGTTACAGTAAATAATTTAAAAATTCGTGAAGAAATGGGTAAAACATCTAAGGTTCCAAAGTGGGCAGTTGCATTTAAGTATCCACCTGAACAAAGAAACACAAAAGTTTTGAATATTATAGTTCAAGTAGGAAGAACAGGAGTTGTTACACCAATGGCAATACTTGAGCCAGTAAAAGTAGCTGGTTCTGTTATATCTAAAACAACACTTCATAATTTTGATTATATAAAAGAAAAAGATATACGTATAGGTGATACTTGCCTAATACAAAAAGCAGGTGATGTTATTCCTGAAATTGTTAAGGTAGTAAAAGAAAAAAGAGATGGTGCACAAAAAGAATATGAAGTACCTAAAATTTGTCCTGTTTGTGGTGAGAACTTAGAAAAAGAAGAAGATACAGTTGCACTTAGATGTACTAATAGTGAGTGTCCAGCACTTCTGTATCGTTCATTAATACATTTTGTATCTCGTGATGCAATGGATATAGTAGGTCTTGGTGAAGCAATAATTGATAGGTTTATTGAACTAGGATATTTAAAAGATATAGCTGATATATATTATATAAAATATGAAGATATTTTAAAACTTGATAGGTTTGATAAAAAATCAGCTATAAATTTAATAAATTCAATTGAAAAGTCAAAATCCAATCCACTAGATAAGGTCATATTTGGACTTGGAATAAGGCACATAGGTAAAAAAGCAGCAAATATACTTTGTAAAAAATTTGAAAGTATAGAAGAAATAATGAATGCAACGATAGAAGAAATAAACTCACTGGAAGATTACGGACAAATAATGGCAGAGTCGGTATACACATTTTTTAGAAAAAAAGAGACTATTAAATTAATAGATAAATTAAAAGCTGCTGGTGTAAATATGTTATCTGAAAAAGTAACAGTATCATCAGAAATATTAAAAGATAAAAATATATGTATAACTGGTTCTTTTGAAAACTATACAAGAGATGACATAGTAAAAATAATAGAAGAAAATGCTGGTAAATTTGTAAATTCAGTATCTAAAAAGACTTCTTTTTTAATATCTGGTGAAGATTCAGGATCTAAACTAAAAAAAGCAAATGAACTAGGAATTAATATTTTAACTATTGATGAATTTTTAAAACTTATTGAAAACAAAAGTTAATAATATAATATTGATATGGTTGAAAGGAGAGAAATTCATTGAATCCATTAATAATAGATTTGCCAAAGCATACAAAGTATAAAAGACTGTTAGATGATATATCAAATTTAAAAGGAGATAATGATATTAGCATAATAGGCCTTACGAATTCACAAAAAGCACATATGGTATATAGCTTAGCTGTATATAGCAAACGACCAAGTATATTTGTTTGTACAAATGTAATGCAAGCAAGAAAAACAATTCAGGATCTTAAATTTTATAGTGATATAGAAATAGTATATTTTCCAGCAAGAGAAATTGTATATTATGATATATCAGCACAAAGTAGAGAAATTGAAAATGCTAGAATATATGCAACGCAAAAGATATTATCTAAGGAAAATATAATTGTTGTAACCACAATTGATGCATTAACTCAAAAAATGATGCCAAAAGAAACATATATTGGCCTGAATATTAAATTAAATAAAGATAGTAGTGTAAATTTAGAAGAGCTAGTCAAAAAGTTAGATAGGCTAGGATATAAAAGGACAAGTATAGTAGAAGGAAAAGGTCAGTTTGCTGTACGTGGTGGTATATTAGATATATTTCTTGTTGATACAGATATACCGTATAGAATAGAGTTGTTTGGAGATGAAATAGATAGTATTCGTCAGTTCAATATTGAAACACAAAAAAGCATAAATACTGTAGATAGTATTGAAATTTCATATGCATCCGAATATATTTTTGATAACGAAAAAATAACTGAAGTAGTAGAAAAATTAAATGAGGTATCAAATGATAAAAAAATATCATCTAATTTAAAAGAAAAGATAGAAGAAGATATAAAAAAAATAGAAGATGAAAATTATGAAAATACCATATATAAATATTTTGAACTATTCGTAGATAAACAAAGTACTTTATTAGATTATTTAGATAATTATGTTATATATATTGATGAAATTGTAAGAAGTATTACTAGATGTAAAAATATATGTTATGAAAATAGTGAAACCTTAAAAATGCTTTCTGAAAAAGAATATTTAGATATACGATACGCTATAAAAAATTTAACATTTGAAGAATTAGAACAAAAATTTAAACATATGACAAATGTGTATTTAGAAACATTAAATACAGATAGGATCCTGCATGCGAAAAGAAAAGAGTACAGCTTTAGCTGTAGGGAGGTCAACTTTTTTCGTAGCTCAGTGGATATACTTATACAAGACTTACAAAACTGGAAAAAAGAAGAAAAAATAGTACTACTTGTATATCCATCAATGGCTAGGGTAGAGCAGATAAAAAATATATTAATAGATAGTGGCGTTCGTAATATAACATATATAGAAAATACATCGGTTGTAGAAAAATTTGAAAAAAATAAAATATATATAACAACAGGAATTTTATCTAGTGGCTATGTATATGAAGATTTTAATTTTGTATTAGTAGCAGAAGAGGTATCAGGACTTAGTAACATATCTAAAAAGAAAAAGTTAAATAAAAATTTTGAAGGACAGATAATAAATTCATATGATGATTTAGAAATAGGAGATTATGTAGTACATGAAAATCATGGTATAGGAATATATAAAGGAATAGATACAGTTGAAATATATGGAGTATATAAAGATTATATAAAAATTGAATATGAAAATAACGCAACCCTTTATGTCCCTATAACTCAATTAGATAGTGTAAAAAAATATATGTGTGATGATAACTCAAAACCTATTTTAAATACGCTTGGAAGTAAACAGTGGCAAAAAACAAAACGAAAGGTATCTGAACACGTAAAGGAAATAGCAAAAGAATTGATCATATTATATGCTAAAAGAAAAAATGCTAAAGGATTTAAATTTTCAAAAGATACACCATGGCAAAAAGAATTTGAAGATAATTTTAAGTATGAATTAACCGATGATCAAAAACAAGCAATTGAAGAAATAAAACAAGACATGGAAGAAGAAATACCAATGGATAGATTACTTTGTGGAGATGTTGGTTATGGTAAAACTGAACTAGCATTAAGGGCCGCTTTTAAAGCAGTAATGGATTCCAAACAAGTTGCATATCTAGTACCAACAACAGTTCTTTGCTTACAACAGTATAGGACTTTTAAAGAAAGAATGGAAAAATTTTCGATTAAAGTTGAAATGCTAAGTAGGTTTGTGAAAAAATCAAAACAAGATCAAATTATTCAAAAATTAAATTCTGGAGAAGTTGATGTTGTAATTGGAACACATAGAATGTTGTCCAAAGATGTACAATTTTCAAATTTGGGTTTTCTTGTAATAGATGAAGAGCATAGATTTGGTGTAAGAGCAAAAGAAACTATAAAAAAACTAAAAGAAAATGTAGATGTATTATCAATGACAGCAACCCCAATACCTAGAACATTACATATGTCTATGATTGGAGTAAGAAGCATGAGTACCCTTACTAAGCCACCACTTGAAAGAATGCCGGTACATACATATGTATTAGAATATGACTATGATGTTATAAAAGAAGCGATAGAAAAAGAGTTATCAAGAGATGGTCAAGTATTCTACATATATAACAGGGTTGACAAAATAGAAGAAGTTGCAACAAAAGTACAGAGCATGGTAAAAGATGCAAGAGTTGTATTTGCACATGGTCAAATGCCACCTGATATGATTGAAGATATAATGATAAAATTTATGGAACATGAAATAGATGTAATAGTATGTACAACAATACTAGAATCTGGAATAGATATACAAAATGCAAATACCATAATAGTAGAAGAAGCAGATAAATTAGGGCTTGCTCAGTTATATCAAATACGAGGCAGAGTTGGAAGATCTAGTAGACTTGCATATGCATATATAACATATAACAAAAATAAACAGATATCAGAGATAGCAGAAAAAAGATTAAAAGCAATAAAAGATTTTACTGAATTTGGTAGTGGTTTTAAAATAGCAATGCGTGATTTAGAAATTCGTGGAGCTGGTAATTTACTTGGAAGTGAACAAAGTGGTCATATAGCTTCAGTAGGTTATGAATTATATGTATCAATGTTAGAAAGAGCATTAAATGATGAAAAATTAGGTGTTGGAATAACAAATTCTCAAAAAGATTCAAATATAGATGTAAAAATAGATATAAATGTTTCAGCATATATTTCTGATAGATATATATCTGATTTAACACAAAAGATAATGATATATCAAAAAATATCAAATATACAAACAAAAGAAGATGCACTCATAGTAATAGATGAGTTAATAGACAGGTATGGAGATATACCAAAAGAAACAGAAAATTTATTTAAAGTAGTAGAGATAAGAAACAAATCAAGAGAAATTGGAATAACAAAAATCTCTATTAAAAATAATTACTTAGTATTTGAGCCAAGTAATTTGAAATTTTGGTTGACAAAAGAAAGTAATAATGATATACTTGCTTTTGTACAGATAGCAATATCTCAAATAGAAGATATGCTAAAAAATTAAGAGGAAAAGGTGGAGTAGAAATGAAAGAAAAACAGGAAAATCAAGAAGGAGCAGTTAAACAACTAAAAAAATATTCCGTAAATAAAGAAAAAGTTGTAATAATTTCTTTAATAGTAGCGGTATTACTTGCAGCAGGAGGAATTTTTGGATTTTACTATTACAAAGCAAATGTAGAAGCAGTAGTAACGTTTGAAGGTGGTAAAGTTACAAAAGCAGAATATTCAATATATTATAAAATATTTGCTGAAACGTTGTCATATTATGGATATTCAGAAACACAGATACCTGAATATATAGCACAAAAAGCAGGTGTTGATAAAATGCTTTATTTAAAAGCAAAGGAAGCAGGTATAACTCAAACAGATGAACAAAAACAAGAAGTTGATGAAATATTTGCTGATGAAGATCAAGTAAGTTCACTTGTTGAACAAGGTATAGATCCTGATAAAATGAAAGAGCTATACTATCAAGACAATATAATAAATAATTATATTGAAAAATTAGAAGCAGATGTTTCAAATGATGATATGATAGCATATATAAAAGAAACATATGGAGAAGATGCTGACCTAAATGAATATGTTACAAGACAAATATTATTCTCAACAACTGATTCAACAACAGGTTCGGAACTTACTGATGAAGAAAAAGCAGAAGCAAAAACAAAAGCAGAAGAAATACTTGCAAAAGTTAAAGCAGGTGAAGATTTTGCAACTCTTGCAAAAGAGAACTCAGATGATTCTGGAACAAGTGAAGATGGCGGAGAATATAAAATGTATATGGATGATAGCACTGTAACAGAATATGAAGATGCAGTTAAAACACTAAAAGCTGGTGAAATTTATTCTACATTAGTTGAATCAGATTATGGTTATCATATAATAAAACTTGAAAGTATTAATGAAAATGGTAGAGCAAATAGTACTACTGAAAGATCAAACTACGTAAATTCAAAAATTATAGATGTAATGTGGGAACAATTAGAAGTAAATGATGATGTAGTTAATAAAGTAGTATATGAAATAACAGGAAGTTATCCATCTGATGAAGATGATAGTACAACAACAACAACAGATGAAGATACAACTACAACAGATGAAGATACAACTACAACTACAACTGAAAATGAGTAATGGAGTTATATCTATGGAATATATAACAAGTAAATCTAATGAAAAAGTAAAATATATTAAAAGCCTAAATGACAAAAAGTACAGAAAAAAATATGGGGCGTATTATCTTGAAGGAATTAAGGTGGTAAGTGAAGCCTTAGATATATATGAAAATGGAGCGATAGACATTGAGTTTATCGCTTACTCATATGATATATTAAATAATTTAAATGGTTCAGATAAACTTTTAAAAAAAATAATGAATTTAAAAAAAATACAAATAATAAATATAAAAGAAGAAATTTTTAAAAGTATGACTGAAACAGTAACTACCCAAGGAGTTCTTGTAGTTATAAAATTAAGGAAAGAAGATATTAAGAACGTAAGTTATAATGACAATATTTTGCTTCTAGATGGTTTAAAAGATCAAGGAAATATTGGTACATTAATTAGAACAGCTGATGCTTTTGGAATAAAAAATATAATATGTACAAATAACACAGCTGACATATATTCTCAAAAAGTTTTAAGATCTACAATGTCATCAATACTCAGAGTGAATATTTTTGAAATAGATATAGATGATTTTAAAGTGAATTTAAATCAATTTAAAAAACATGGCTATAGTTTAATTGGTAGTATATTAAATACAGAAAATAATTTAAAAAATTTCAATTTTTCAAAAAAAAGTATCTTTGTACTTGGAAATGAAGCAAATGGTATCTCAAGTGAAATATCAAAACTATGCGATGAATATATAAAAATACAAATGGAGAGTACAGCTGAATCCCTGAATGTCGCTATTGCAGGAGGAATAATTTTATATGAACAATATATAAATAAATAATATATATAAACTTTCTAGTAGTATAATGATTTAAAAAATGCACAATATATAAATAGGCAATTTTATTTGCTAGGAGGTATTATTATGAAGGCTTTAAATAGTATTTTTCTTACTCTTGTCATAATAGGTGCGATAAATTGGGGATTAATTGGTCTCTTTAAATTTGACTTAATTGCTACTATATTTGGTGGTTCAACTTCTGCACTTAGTAGAATAATATATACACTTGTAGGTATAGCAGCATTATGGTCTTTTGCTTTTTATGACAAAGTTACAGATGAGAAAGAATAACAAAGTCATCTAAATAGTAGTCCACGTAATTTTTTTACGTGGACTACTATTTTATAACCTTTATTATATATAATATAAGAGTTTTTCTTTTTTATGAATATAAATTTAAAAAAATGTAAAAAATATAATAAGGTGATCAATTTGAAAATAGGTATACCAAGAGCTTTGTTATATTATAAATATGGGGTATTTTGGAAAAGTTTTTTTAATGAACTTGGTTTTGAAGTTGTAATTAGTGAAGATACTAATAAAGAAATCTTAAAAAATGGTATTAGATATTCAATTGATGAAAATTGCTTAGCAGCTAAAGTATTTATGGGACATGTATATAACCTTCTATATAAAGTAGATTATATATTTGTACCTAGATTTTGTACTTTTAAAACCAAAGATGCAGCATGTGTAAAATTTAATGCACTTTATGATATATGTGTTAATATATTCGGTGAGGATAAGTTTTTAACTGTTGATATAGATTATGATAAAAAAAATACTGATTTAAAAGGATATATAAAACTTGGTAGAAAACTTGGCAAAAATATGTATGATACTATTAAGGCGTATATGATTGCAAAAAACGTATATAGAAAATATATTGAAGAAAAGGTGAAAACACAAGATGAATATGCTAAAGTTAGTAATAATATTAAAATTTTAATAGTTTCTCATCCATATGTGATTTATGATAAATATTTAGGTGATAATATATTAAGTATAATCAAAAATGAGAATATAGATGTTATTTATGCAGATACTAAGAATGATACAAGTGAATATACATATTTTTCAAAGAGTATATATTGGAAACATAACAAAGAACTGATTAGTAATTTAAAAAAATATATCAATATGGTAGATGGAGTTATATTTGTATCCGTATTTCCATGTGGTATTGATGCTCTTGTAAATGAAATTTGTATGTATAGTTTAGAAAATATTCCAAAACTTAATATTGTAATTGATGAATCAGAGGCAAATGCTGGTCAGGTCACAAGACTTGAAAGTTTTATTGATATATTAAATATTAGAAAGAAGGAAAAAACAAATGAAAATTGATGAAGTTGTAATATCATTTCCTCATCTTGGAAATTATTATATACCTATAACTACGTTATTTAAAAATATATTTAAAAATGCTAAAATATTAGTACCGCCAAAAATGACTAAAAAAACAATTGAACTTGGCGAAAAATATTCACCAGATTTTGTGTGTACTCCTTTTAAGTACAATTTAGGTAATTTTATAGAATCATTAGAACTTGGTGCAAATGTATTAATACAGGCAGGTGGTGGATGTAGATTTGGCTATTATGCTGAAGTACAAGAGAAAATTTTAAAAAATTTAGGTTATAATTTTTCATTTATAACACTTACAGAAGAAGGTAAAATAAATTTAATTAAGATATATAGAAAATTGAAAAAAATAGATTCTAGTATATCTGTTAAAAAAATTTCATATTTTGCTTTACTTGCAATAAAAACAATAAGGGTCTTAGATGAACTAGAAAATTATATAAGATTCAATATATCATATGAGGATAAAAAAGGAGAATTTGAAAAAATACATAATAAATTATTAGATGATTTAAAAGATGTTAATACTTTTTCTAAATTAAAAAAATTCTATAAAAAATATATAAAAATACTTAAAAATGTAAAATTAAAAGAAGATTATTTTAATAATTTGAAAGTAGGAATAGTTGGAGAATTATATACATCCATGGAACCCTTTTCTAGTTTGTTTTTAGAAAAAACATTGAGTGACATGGGTGTTCATACTAAAAGATATACAACAGTTACCTATCTCTTATTTGAAAAATCTAAGGCTGAAAAAAAACTTTTAAATGATTCAAAAAAATATATAAAATATGCACTGGGTGCTGATGGTACTGAGAGTGTTGCACACAGTATTGAACTGTGTAATAAAGGGTATGATGGTATTATACATATAAAACCATTTGGTTGTACTCCAGAGATTAATGCAATGCCAATGTTACAAAGAATATCAAATGATTACAACATACCTATAATATATTTTACTTTTGATAGCCAAACAAGTGAGGTAGGAATAAAAACTAGATTAGAAGCATTTTATGATATGCTTAAAATGAAAAAAGAAAAAGAGGTGGAAAAGTTTTGATAAAAGGGTATTTAGGAATAGATATAGGTTCAATATCAACTAAGGCGGTAGTTATTGATGATAAATCAAGTATAATTGTTTCTGAATATATTTGGACAGAAGCCAACCCTATAAATGCAGTAAAAAAGGTTTTAGAAAATATGCAAAAAAAAATAACTGATTTTGAAAAGAAAACACTTGAAAAAATAGTTATTGTTGCAGTTGGAACAACTGGTTCTGCAAGGAAATTAGCAGGAGTAATGTTAGATGCACAAGTTGTTAAAAACGAGATTACAGCACATGCAGTTGGAACATTAAGTGTTTATCCAGATGTACGAACAATATTTGAAATAGGTGGTCAAGATTCGAAGATTATTATAATAAAAGATGGGGTAGTAGTAGATTATGCAATGAACACCTTATGTGCAGCAGGAACAGGTGCATTTTTATCTTCACAAGCAAAAAGACTTGGAGTAGAAATAGAGGAACTGGGGGATATTGCATTAAAGTCAACAAAACCTGTAAATATAGCAGCAAGATGTACTGTATTTGCTGAATCAGATTTAGTACATAAAGCTCAAGTTGGTTGTAGTAAAGAGGATATAATTGCAGGACTTTGTAAAGCGGTTGTTTCTAATTATCTAAATAATGTTGGCAAGGGTAAAAAAATAGAGGATAGGATAGTCTTTCAAGGTGGTGTAAGCAAAAATAAAGGGGTAGTCAGATTTTTTGAAGAATCTACAAATAAAAAAGTATCTGTAGATCCAAACTCACATTTAATGGGAGCACTAGGAATCGCTACAATTGCAAAGAATGAAAAAGAAGAAAATTTATTTGATTTTAATATATCAAATTGTGACTTTAAAACTTGTATGAATGAATGTAGGGGATGTAGTAATAACTGTGAAATAATATCCGTTTTAAAAGATGGTAAGGTAATTGATAAATGGGGAAATAGATGTGAAAAAATGGGAAAATAGAAAGCAATTAGCTTTCTATTAGTTCTTTAATTATTTCTAATGTTTTTATTTTATACTTAACTTTTGAATTATTTTCATTGTTATCTTTGTTTTCACTATAACTAGCATCATCGTAAATATATGTAATACCTGGTAGTATGGTATTTAAACTTTCTAATTTTTCTATGTTATTTTCATTTGGAAAAATGATAGACCAGAAATTTTTGCCTTCTCCTTTACCAAGAATTATTTCTAAACTATCATAATTACCTTGCTCCATTGATATATTTGCTGCTTCTTTTTGATCATATGATATATTGCCAAGTTTTGCATATGCAGTATAATCTAAGTTATTTTCTTTTAGCGTATTATCTGAAATTGCTAATATATTTGACATATGAGATTTAATTTCATTTATATAATCTTGTTTTTCATTTATTTGATTATCAATATTTAAAGAATCTATATAATTTTCTATTTTTTTGCTTATCTTGAGTTTGGTTATCTGATCAGATATATTGTTACTATTTGCAACTACATGTAATCTAAAAATATCTTCTTTTAATACATATCCCCTATATAGCTTTATAGTTAAATATGTATTAAGTAATATAACTAAAAGAATAACTAAAAAAAGAGGGAGAGTAAATTGTATGTTTTCAATTTTAATATTTTTTTTCATAATATAACATCACCTAAATATATTATTAGTAAAAAATTCCAATTGATACTTATCTATAGTTAAAAAAAATATATTATTTTAATATAATAAGCTGAAAAATGTATTATGTAAAAGCAACAACATAAAATACTACAAAACACTACAAAACAGGCTAAAATTCGAAATTGACAATTGCCTATTTGAGTGATAAAATTTAGGTGTAAGGGGGTTGAACAAAAGATGAATAAGATTAAATTATGTTGCTTTACTGTAAATTCCACTCATGCATGTATAATAGCTAATAACTTTATATCAAATGAGCTCCTTAATGTAAAAGTTATATATATGAATGAAAAAAGTGAAAAGAAGAAACTAAAGCAGATTATAGCTAAGTTCTATAAAAAAATGGAAGACAGAATGTATTGTACTGAATGGTTAAATGAAAAATTAATTAACGATTATAACAATGAAACATTTGTTATAGTTGTAAATGGAAAGGAAGAGTTTGTTGAAAGAGTAAATAAATATTTGGATTTAAACGAATTTAATGGTTATATTATTAACTGCTATGAAATCTTCGATATCAAAGTAGATATTGAATCAATTATATCAAAACATGATTATTATATTAATACCACAGGGGTTATACGAAAAGAAAATTTAGACAAGATGAATAATAAATAAAATACTGATAAAAAAGTATAAAAAAACACCAACTAATAAGTTGGTGCCTTTTTTAACTCTTCAAAGTTATTTTGCAAATAATTTGGCCTTTTTCACAGTTTGGTTTTTCATCTAGCTTTTCAATATTGAAATGTCCAGATTTTTCTAGTTGCCGAACTTGACCTTTCCAGAGAACTCTACATATAGTTGAGTTTGTAGAGTAAGAAGTGATTTCTACGATCTTTTCGACAAAAGATGTGTGAGTGAACATTTTAGCACCTCCTTAAATAGTTATTTATGGGCTACTTTTTTGTAGACATATAATAACATATTATCAATGAGGTGTCAAGATAAACATATAGTATCTTCTATTATACTTATTTGCTCACTTGAAAATCCAGACTTTTTTGATGCGGAGATGATACAATATTTGAAAGTTTAGATTATGAATATGAAGTATTAGAAAAAAGTTTCAAATTCAATATAAATACAATAGAAAGAAAGTCCTTCAATGTCAATATCTTTGAACGTTTCAAATATTTCTCCGATAAAGTTCACTTTAAATTTTTCAATTTCTTTACAATATGGAGAAATGCATAGTAATTCACTCAAAATATGTGCGGTTTCTTTTGTTGCTTCACTGTATTTTTGATTGAAGAAGTTATAATCTAACATAATCATCCATCCTTTATTTAAATTTTGGGCTTTTGCAATATATTTAATTGTATCATTATATTTTACTTATGTCAACTGTATTACAATGTTATTTCATTTATTTGTTGTTTCCATTAAATTATTTTGTAAAAATATAACAATTAACAAATTTTTGTTGAAATATTTATAAAAATATAGTAAAATATGTGAAGGTGATTGATATATGAATACAATGCGATATACGGAAAAAAAGAAAAGTTTCAAGGGCTTTACAATTTTTCTATTGCTATTTTTTGCGATAGGAGGATTTATAATATATTTTGCTATAACTAATGAACATGAACCTGTAGTTATAGGTGATGTTAGTAAGAGCATAGATACTTCAAGTTTAAAAAATGTTGAAAATAACACTGTAAGTATAGATGATTTAAATAATATTGAAGTTTTAGTTACTGATAAAACTGTTACTGATAGTTCTAATTCAAAATTTAAAGGTAATATGGTGCTTCCAGTAATTTCAATAGATAGTCAAGAACTTACAGAATTAAATAACACTATTGAGGAAGACTTCAATAAAATGTATAAAACACTTAAGTCTTCAAATTCTAATGTAGACAATCCATATACATATAAAGTTACATATGATACATATGATAATATAGTTGGACAAAGAAGAGTTTTATCTGTTGTGATATATGAAAGAATAACAGATGACTCTAAAAAAAATACAACAACAATGGACAAGTATTATACATACAATATTGATGTTAGTACAAAAGAGACTTTGGAACAATGTGATATTTTAGTTGATTTACTTGGTGCAAATTACAAAGATGTTTTAAAAAATAAGGTAAAAGACTATGTAGTAAATCAAAAAGGATATATAAAGGAATCTAAATATGCATATACATGTACAGAGATGGAAAATTTCTATGTTAATGATTCTAAACTTCATTTAATATTTAATGAAGGAGATATGGTTGAAGATCAATGTTTGGATATAGAAATAGACACTGATATTTAAAAGGGGAGAATAAAATGGTTGATTCAATGGAAACTCTTGTAAATTTATGTAAGGCAAGAGGTATAATATATCCTGGTTCAGAGATATATGGTGGACTTGCAAATACTTGGGATTATGGTCCACTTGGTGTAGAGATAAAAAACAACATAAAAAATGTATGGAGAAAGAAGTTTATTCAAGAATGTAAATATAACGTTGGGTTAGATGCGGCAATACTTATGAATCCTGAAACTTGGGTTGCATCTGGTCATGTGCAAGGTTTTTCTGATCCACTTATAGATTGTAAAGAATGTAAAACAAGGCACAGAGCAGATAAATTAATTGAAGAGTGGGCTCATAGTAATGGCAAAGATATGATTGCTGATGGAATGTCTGATGATGAATTAGTTTCATTTATGGCTGAAAATGAAATTCCTTGTCCAAATTGTGGAGCTAAAAATTTTACTAATATAAGGAAATTTAATTTAATGTTTAAAACATTCCAGGGTGTAACTGAAGATTCAAAATCTGAAATATATTTAAGACCTGAAACAGCACAAGGAATTTTTGTTAATTTTAAAAATGTACTTAGAACTACAAGAAAAAAATTACCTATGGGTATTGCACAAATAGGTAAAGCTTTTAGAAATGAAATAACTCCAGGTAATTTTATATTTAGAATTAGAGAGTTTGAGCAAATGGAACTTGAGTTTTTCTGTAAGCCAGGTACTGATTTAGATTGGTTTAATTACTGGAGAAGTTTTTGTAAAGATTGGTTATTAAATCTTGGTATAAAAGAAGAAAATATTAGATTAAGAGACCATAAAGCAGATGAACTTGTATTCTATAGTAAAGCTACAACCGACATTGAATTTAAATTCCCATTTGGTTGGGGAGAACTTTGGGGAATAGCGGACAGAACAGATTATGATTTGTCAAAACACATGGAACATTCAAAAGAAGATATGTCATACCAAGATATTGAATCAAATGAAAAGTATTTACCATATGTAATAGAACCATCACTTGGTGCAGATAGAATGGTACTTGCAATACTTTGTAATGCATATGAAAATCAAAAAGTATCAGAAGATGATGCAAGAGTAGTTCTTCATTTACATCCAGTAATAGCTCCAATTAAAATAGCTATACTTCCGCTTTCTAAGAAGTTATCTGAAGATGCTATAAAAGTTTATGAAATATTAGCTAAAAAATATAATGTTGACTTTGATGAAGCAGGAAGTATCGGAAAAAGATATAGAAGACAAGATGAAATTGGTACACCATACTGTATAACCTATGATTTTGATAGTAAAAATGATAACTCAGTAACTATACGAGATAGGGATACAATGGAACAAGTAAGAATAAAAATTGATGACTTAAATTCATGGTTTGAAAATAAATTTGAAATATAATAAAGAGGTGAGCAGTCAGATGGGAAAAAAATCAAATGGTTCAGAAAAAACAAAAAAAATACTTAAATATTCAGTAGTTGGTTTTATGGTATTTTCAATGATATTCTCAGTGTTTATATACCTATTTTATGCTATTCAAAATGTATAATATAGGAGGTATAATATGCAAGGAATATTAAATAAATTTATTGAGTTAATGTATAATGTGGCAAACGCACTAGATTTAACTAGTCCACTAAGAGTTGTAATACTTATTTTTGATATTGCAATTGTGGCACTTATAATATATTATTTCTTTAGGCTTATAAAGCAAACAAGAGCTGAACAAATTATAAAAGGAATACTTATTTTAATCTTTTTACTTATAATTTCTAAACTATTTAATATGGTTATTTTGAAATTTATACTAACTAATATAATGACATATGGAGTTTTACTTTTTATAGTTATATTTCAGCCCGAGCTTAGAAATGCTTTTGAAAGAATAGGTAGAAGTAAAATAGTAGATGTATTTGATATGGATGATAATATATTAGTAAAACATTCCATATCAGAAGTTGTAAAAGCAGTTGAAATAATGTCACTAAAAAAAATAGGTGTACTTATAGTAATAGAAAGAAACACAAAAATATCTGAAGTGCTAAAAGAGGGAATTAATTTATCTGCTAAGGTTTCAAGTGAATTATTACAAAATATATTTATGCCAAGAACACCTTTGCATGATGGTGCGGTAGTAATTGAATCAAATAAAATACTTGCTGCAAAATGTATTTTACCACTTGCATCTGAGAGTACAGTTGAAAAAAATCTTGGGACAAGACATAGGGCTGCTATTGGAATTACAGAAATATCTGATGCACTTGCTATTGTAGTATCAGAAGAAACAGGTACTATATCACTTGCTGAGGCTGGGAAATTAAAAAGAGATCTTACATCTGAGGAACTTAAGAATCTACTTTTAAAAAAATTAGATAGAACTAAACTCAATAAAGTTGTTATATCAAAAAAAAGTAATAAAAAATAACAAAATAGCAAAATGGTAAAATAACAAAATCAATATAAAACTACTTAAAAAAGTAATAAAATAGTGTAAATATACATATATCTTGATTATATAATGTGAGGTGTATGTATGAACTATTTTTTGATAGATGTAAATAATTCTAAAAATTATTTACAAAAGAAAAACATATTAAAAAAACTAAAGTACTTTTTCATATATGAGGAAGTACTTAAAATATTAGATAAATGTAATGTTATATCAATTAATATTAATGAAAAAAAATTGGAAAAAATATTTGCTCTTTTATCTAGCAATAAGTTTTATATAAAAAAGCTAGGTAGTATATATTCATATATTTTTAAAAAACATCTATTAAAGATATTAAATTGTAAAAAGTATTTGAATACAAACATTAATCCAAATAATAACTGTATATTATCTAAATCAATAAAGAAAAATATACGAGTGTATAACTACATATATGATATTTTAAGTAGTATTAATATAAATTATATAGATGTATCTAACTCTAACTTTGAAAATGATATATTAAATATACAAAAATATATAGAAAAAAATAATATAAGTTGTAAAGAAGTAAAACTACTTGTATTAGTAAATTATATTAAAAATTTTGATTCTAGTATATTACTCAAATATATAGAAAAATATAAATATATAGATGTATTAAAAGTAGGCGAAAAAAGCAAGTTACTTTTAAGCATGGTAAATAATATAAATAAAGAGTATGGTACATCTATACAAGTTATATCATCAAGAAATATTTCAAAATATAACATATATGTAAATATTGATGTAAAAAGTGATGATATAGAAAAATATATTTTATCTAGGAAAAGATATATTCTAAATATGCAAAATGTAGAAGAAGATGAGTTTAATAAATATAATATTTTTTATGAAAAAAATAACTACATAATATATAACATACAAAATATATCTAAATACAGTAAAACTGAGTTGGGATATATGTTGAACAATATTGCATATAAATAATTTTAAATATTGTACCAAGTTGAATAATACTTGACAAATAGTGTATAATATTTATAATTTTTAAGGAGGAATAAAAATGAGTGAAAGAGAAATAGTATTAACTGAGGAAGGATATAAAAAATTAGAAGAGGAACTTGCATATTTAAAAGGTCCTAAAAAAATGGAAGTTGCTGAAAGAATTAAAATAGCAAGGGAATTTGGAGATATATCAGAGAATTCAGAGTATGATGAAGCTAAAAATGAACAAGCTTTGCTTGAAGCAAAAATATTAGAGGTTGAAAATACATTAAGACTTGCAAAAGTTGTAGATGATGATGAAATATCATTAAGGAAAGTCGGAGTAGGTGTTTCAGTAAAAGTATATGATTATGAATTTGAAGAAGAGGTTATATATACTATAGTTGGTGCAGCAGAAGTAGATATTTCTAAAAACAAAATATCTAATGAGTCTCCAGTTGGTAAAGGACTAATAGGAAAAAAGAAAAATGAAGTTGTTCAAATAGAAACACCAGGAGGAGTATCAAAATATAAAATTCTAGAGATAACAAGACAATAAATTTTAAGGGAAGGAAGTGTCTTTTAAGTGGATCAAAATAGTGTAGAAAATATAAATGAAGTAAATGAAGTTACAGATATAAATAAACTAGTAGAGGTAAGAAAAGAAAAATTAAAAGAGTTACAAAATGCAGGTAAAAACCCATTCGATATAACAAAATGTGAAGTAACCGATTTTAGTAAAGATATAAAAGATAATTTTGTAGAAGATACTGAAAAAGAAGTGCAAATTGCTGGAAGAATTATGTCTAAAAGAGGAATGGGAAAGGCTTCTTTTGCTGACATACAAGATTCTACTGGCAGAATTCAATTATATGTTAAAATGGATAATATTGGCAAAGAATCATATAATGATTTTAAAAAATATGATATTGGTGATATAGTATGGATAAAAGGAAAAGTTTTTAAAACTCATATGGGTGAAATATCTGTAAATGTAGAAGAAATAACATTGGTTTCAAAATCATTAAGGCCACTTCCTGAAAAATGGCACGGATTAAAAGATGTAGATTTAAGATATAGACAAAGATATGTAGACTTAATTGTAAATCCAGAAGTAAAAGATACTTTTATAAAAAGAAGTAAAATAATAAAAGAACTAAGAAGAATATTAGATGAAAAAGGATATATAGAAGTAGAAACTCCAATTTTAAACACAATAGTTACAGGAGATGCTGCTCGTCCTTTCATAACTCATCATAATACACTTGATTTGGACATGTATTTAAGAATAGCACCAGAGCTATATTTAAAAAGATTAATAGTAGGTGGATTTAATAAAGTATATGAATTAGGAAGACTATTTAGAAATGAAGGAATGGATATAAAGCATAATCCTGAGTTTACAAATATTGAGATGTATTCTGCATATGATGATTATAACGATATGATGAATTTAACAGAAGAAATAGTATCTACAATTGCAAAAAATGTATTAGGTACAACGGATATATCTTATCAAGGACTAGATATAAACTTAGCTCCAAAATGGAAAAGAATTACTATGATTGATTCAATAAAAGAAGTTACAGGTGTAGATTTTAATACTATTAATACTCTAGAAGAAGCAAAAGAAGTATTAAAAGCAAAGGAACTTGAGTTAGAACCGGGAAAAGAAACAAGAGGACATATAATAAATCAATTTTTTGAAGAATTTGTTGAAGATACATTAATTCAACCAACATTTGTAATTGATTATCCAGTTGAGGTATCACCACTTGCAAAAAGAAGAAAAGATGATCCAAGACTTGTAGAAAGATTTGAACTATTTATTGGAGGAAGAGAATACGGTAATGCATATTCTGAGTTAAATGATCCAATAGATCAATATGAAAGATTTTTAGCACAAGTTGAAGCAAAAAAACAAGGTGATGAAGAAGCAGGTATGATGGATGAAGACTTTGTAATGGCATTAGAACAAGGCTTGCCACCAACAGGAGGTTTAGGAATTGGACTAGATAGACTTATAATGCTACTTACAGATAGTGCTTCAATTCGTGATATATTATTATTTCCAACAATGAAACCTCTAATATAGCTTAATGAGTTTTAATAAGTATTAAAAGCTAATTAGTTAAAAATTATTATTTATTCTTGAAACATAGTTAAATTAAGAAACAGTTTTTTCTGTTTCTTTTATTATTTTACTTGATTTTAAGACGGCTATGATATATAATTTTAGATATTGTTAAAGGAGGATGAACATTATGAGTATATCAAAAGAAGAAGTAAAACATATTGCTAATTTATCAAGACTAAAACTAACAGATGAAGAAGTTTTAAAATATGCTAATGATTTATCTAGTATAGTAGATTTTGCAAATACTTTATCTGAAATAAACGTAGAAGGGATTGAGCCTACAGCTCATATTTTAAAAATACAAAATGTATTTAGAGAAGATAAGGTTGAACCTTCATATGATAGAGAAGAACTATTTACTAATGCTCCAACAAAAGAAGCTGGTTGTATTAGTGTTCCAAAAGTAGTAGAGTAGAGGTGAGTTTATGAATTTATTTAGTCTTACAATAGCTGAAATTTCAGAAAAAATAAAAAGTAAAGAGGTTAGTATAAAAGAAGTATTAGATGATGTATATAAAAGAATCGAGGACATTGAACCAAGTGTACAAGCATATGTTACTATAACAAAAGAATATGCATATGCAAGAGCAGAGATGCTTCAAAAAAAATTAGATAATGGCGAGGATATCGGAATGCTTGGTGGTGTACCAATTGCTATAAAGGATATTATTTGTACAAAGGGAATAAAAACAACATGTTCATCAAGAATGCTTGAAAATTTTATACCACCATATACTGCAACAGTTATGAAAAACTTAGAAGATAATGGTGCTATAATGATAGGAAAAACAAATATGGATGAGTTTGCAATGGGTTCTTCTACAGCAACATCATATTTTAAAAATACTTGTAATCCATGGGATTTATCAAGAGTTCCAGGAGGTTCTAGTGGTGGTAGTGCTGCTTGTGTATCAGCTGATATGGCGTTTGGTGCTCTTGGTACAGATACAGGTGGTTCTATTAGACAACCAGCCTCTTTATGTTCTGTAGTTGGTTTAAAACCAACATATGGTCTAGTTTCAAGATACGGTGTTATAGCATACGCATCATCTCTTGATCAAGTAGGACCATTTGCTAAAACAGTAGAAGATGCAGCAATTCTTTTAAATGCAATATCTGGACATGATAAATTAGATACAACATCTGCAAATATTGAATATCCAGATTATACAAAGTCACTTAAAAATGATGTATCAGGAATGAAAATAGGTGTTCCAAATAAATTTTTAGGAGAAGGCATAAACTCAGATGTTAAGGATGCGTTTGAAAATAGTGTTCAAGTTTTAAAAAAATTAGGTGCTACAGTAGAGGATGTTTCACTTGATTATATTAAATATTCACTTGCAACATATTATATAATTGCTACAGCTGAAGCTTCATCAAATCTTGGTAGATATGATGGAATAAAATATGGACATAGAGCTAAAGATTTTGATGACTTAATAGATTTATATAAAACTTCAAGAACAGAAGGATTTGGTACTGAAGTAAAAAGAAGAATTATGCTTGGTACATATGTCCTTTCAGCAGGTTATTATGATGCGTATTATAAACGAGCACAACAAGTAAGAACACTAATAATAAATGATTTCAAAAAAGCATTTGAAACATTTGATGTTATAATGATACCGACAACACCAAATACAGCATTTAAATTTGGTGAAAAAACTGAAAATCCAGTAGAAATGTATTTAGAAGACATATTTACAGTTCCTGTAAATATAGCTGGACTTCCTGGAATATCAGTGCCTGGTGGCTTTGATAAATCAGGTCTTCCAATTGGACTTCAGTTTATAGCTCCATCATTTGGAGAAGAAAAATTGCTACAAGTAGCATATACATATGAACAAAATACTGAGTTTCATAATATGAAACCAGAAATAAAATAGGGGGTAAGAGTATGAAAGAATATGAAGTAGTTATTGGACTTGAAGTACATGCTGAACTTGCAACAAAATCTAAAATGTATTGTGGATGTTCTACAGAATTTGGTTCAGATCCTAATACTCATTGTTGCCCTATATGTACAGGAATGCCAGGAGTATTACCAGTATTAAATGGTAAAGTAGTAGAATATGCAACTAAAGCTGGACTTGCTACAAACTGTAAAATATCTAGATTTTCAAAACAAGATAGGAAAAATTATTTTTATCCTGATTTACCAAAAGCATATCAAACATCACAGTATGATTTACCACTTTGTATAGGTGGATATTTAGATTTTAAAGTTGGAGATAAAACAAAAAGAGTAGGAATAACAAGAATACATATAGAAGAAGATGCAGGAAAATTAATACATGATCCATATACAGGAGATACATTAGTTGATATGAATAGATGTGCCGTTCCTTTAATAGAGATAGTATCTGAACCTGATATGAGATCAGCTGAAGAAGCTGTAATGTATATGCAAACACTAAAATCAATACTTGAATACTTAGAAGTATCTGATTGTAAAATGCAAGAAGGTTCACTTAGATGTGATGTTAATTTATCTGTAAGACCTAAAGGCCAAACTAAGTTTGGTACAAGAACAGAAACTAAAAATTTAAATTCATTTAAGTCAATTGAAAGATCCATAAAATTTGAGATTGATAGACAAATAAATGAAATTGAAAATGGTGGAGTAATATATCAAGAAACAAGAAGATGGGATGATGATAAAGGTTATGGATATGCAATGCGTTCAAAAGAAGATGCAAATGATTATAGATATTTTCCTGAACCGGATCTTGCCCCTATAGTTCTAAGTGATGAATACATAGAGAATATAAAAAACAATTTACCAGAATTACCACATATAAAGAAGGAAAGATATATGAGCGAATTCAATCTTCCAGAATATGATAGTGAACAAATAACTTCATCAAAAGAATTGGCTGAATTCTTTGAAAAAACAGTTTCAATATGTAATAATCCAAAAGCAGTTTCAAACTGGATTATGAGTGATTTTGCTAAAATGTTAAACGAATCAGAAATAACAATAAGTAATTCAAAAGTAACTCCCCAAAATTTAGCTAAATTAGTAATATTAACTGATAAAGGGGTAATAAGTTCTGCAATTGCTAAAAAAGTCTTTATAGATATGTTTGAAACAGGAAAAGATGCTGAAGAAATTGTAAAAGAAAAAGGACTTGTACAGATAACAGATGAATCTGCTATAAAAGAAATGGTTGAGAAAGTGGTTTTGGAAAATCCACAATCTGTAGCAGATTACAAAGCAGGAAAAGATAAAGCAATAGGATTTTTAGTAGGACAAATTATGAAAGAATCAAAAGGTAAAGCTAATCCTCAGATTATAAATAAATTACTGATTGAAATTCTAAGTAAATAGAAAAATAAAGGACTGTATTATGGAAAATAGTTGGTTAAAAAACCTGATTCAGAGTGATAATATAAAAGATGAGTTAGAAAACGAAAAAAATATTAAAAAAATATTAGAAATAATTCCTGAAATTGGTGATATGATTGGTTTTATGCATAATCACCCACATCACCATTTAGATGTTTTTAATCATACTATATTAGCGCTTGAAAATAGTCCTAAAGATCACATATTACGTTTGGCACTTTTACTTCATGATATAGGTAAACCTCATTCATATCAAGATGAGGAAATAAGACATTTTCATGGACATGCTGAAGTATCATATTTAATGTCTAAAAAAATACTTGAAAGGTTAAGTGTAGATAAAGAAGAATCTGATGAAATTTTATTCTTAATAAAAAATCATGATACAATGATAGATTTAGATAATGTAGAAAATAAGGATCTAAATAAATATATAAGATTATTAAGAATGCAATATGCAGATGCTAAAGCTCATCGCCCAGATAAAGTATCAAAACGAATTGAAGTGTTAGATAATATAAAAAATGAATTGTTGCTTAGAATAAAGAGTCTAAATAAAAAAGAAAAATCCGATATAAACATAATATAGAATTTAATAATAATATTATTTAAATAATATAAATTAATACAAAATTATATAAAAATTATGTAAATGATATAGTTTTATTGACTATATCATTTTTCTATGTTAAAATATATACATATTGACAATAATAAAAAAAAATTAATATTTTGGGAGGTGTACATATGAAAAAATTCATATGTAAAGAAGCAACAAGAATACTTTTGACATTCTATACTTTTTCTTTTTTTCTGTTATTGGTTTTGATTTTCACAAAACCTATATTCATTGTCCGAATCTCAGGAATTTGTCTTGTGATTGCAGGACTTGTCATTTTTTTAGTCAGCAATGTACAGTCAGAAGAAAAATCAAAAACTAGATTAAAGTTGAAAGGAGAATAGTTATGACTGACTTTATGTTTGCTGTAATTGGATTTGGCGTTTGTGTCTTTATTTTTATGGCATTATATTTTATTATAATTTCTTTGAAGAATAAGAAGTACAGAGGACATGAACTTTTTCCATACATTATGGAAAGTGACAAAGAAACAAGCCAAAATTCAGCAGACAAATCTTCAGTAGACAAGGCAGATATAGACGATTTCAATTTTACATTTGAGAAAGAAAAAAATCAAGTAAAAGAAGAAGATGAGCAATTGGACTTTGTTTTTGAACATAATCAGAAGGTAATAATGACATGTGATGATAAGGAGAAAAAAGAAAATGACTGAAGAATTATTTTGTCTGTGCCTAATATTACTGTTAGTTGGTTCGATTTCTGAGAAACTTATGGAAGAAAAACTAGCAAGAAAGATTTTACTGTTTTCTTCATTCGTTTCATTTGTTGGTTTTGTTTTTGCACATTTTTTTGCAAGAAGAGATGGAGCAGATGCAATGTATGTGTGGGTATACATACCAACAGGAATAGTGGTTTCTATCGTTATGCTTATTTTTTCTTTGGTTGTTGTTTTACGACCAATGTATGAAAACAAAAAAAGAAGAAGGATGATAAAGGTAAAAGATAGAAGAGATATGATGTAATGACATTGTTAAATTTAAAGAGTATATACGTTATTATGTATATACTCCTTTTTTTTATATATCTAATTCTATGTTATATATATTTAACCAATATTCTATTTGAATTAAATATGCAAGTGTTTGAGGATATGTCATTAACTGACCAAACCAATTTTCTTTTAAATTTTTTCCATTTTGATTGATTGTATCTATTATATATTCTTTTTGTACAATCTGTACAATTTTTGATTTTTTATTCTTTAATATATTTAATATTTCATTTTCTACTAAATTTAAATATTTTGGATCATATGTTTTTGGAAAAGGGGATTTTTTTCTATGTATAATCTCATTTGGAATATCTTTTTCAAAAGCTAGTCTGAGTAAGTTTTTCTCGGTTACTTCATCCGATATATCATTTATTCCAAGTTTATACTTTGCTGGCAAGTTATATACATAATCAAATATTCTAAAGTCAGCATATGGTACTCTTACTTCAAGTGAATTAGACATCGACATTCTGTCTGTTCTTTCTACTAGTGTATTCATAAACCATTTAACGGTTAGGTATGTTATATTTCTAAATCTATTTTCAAAAAAATCCAAATCATCTTTATGTTTAACATTACTAAGTGTTTCGTTATACCTAAAATTAATATAATTTGATAACTGCCCATCTTTAAAAAGGCCTTTTTTTGTAATTAAATTTCTTTCTTTTTTAGATAATGACCAAGGAAATGTATTGCTATTTGCAAGTTTTGCCCTATAATACCAAGGATATCCACCAAATATTTCATCTGAGCATTCTCCAGAAAGACATACTTTAAATCCATATTCTTGTATACTTTTACAAAATGCAAACATTGATGAATCTATATCTGCCATAGATGGAACATCTCTTGCTATCATAGAGTCGGCCAAAAGTTCAAATAATGTAGTGTTATCAAAAAAAATATTATGATGACTTGTATCTAAATATTCTCTCATTATATTTACATAATCACTATCTCTTGAAATTTGATATTCATTTGACATAAAGTTTTTATCGTTATTATCAAAATCAATAGAAAAGGTATCTAAAGTTCCTAAATGTTTTTTTGCAATCATTGTTATTATGCTAGAATCAATTCCGCCAGATAACATAGTTGATACTCCAACATCAGATATTAATTGCCTTTTTACGGCATCCGTAACTAGATATCGTATTTTTTCCACCGCTTCATCTATTGTGTCGTTACATTGTTTTGTTGTAAGATCCCAATATTTTTGTATATGTAATTTTTTTTCTGAGAATATTGCATAATGTCCTGCTTTTAGTTCATATATATTTTTAAAGTAAGTAATACCTGGAGTATGTGCAGGACCAACACCAAATAGTTCTAATAAGCCATTTTTATCAACTATAGCATCTACTTTAGAATGGGCTAGTATTCCTTTTATTTCCGATGAAAAAATAAATGTATTATCTTCTGTTAAAGAGTAAAATAATGGTTTTATGCCTAAATGGTCTCTACATAAAAAAACTGTATTTTTAGTTTCATCATATATTGCAAATGCAAATATTCCATTTAGTATATTAGCTACATTTTCTCTAAATTCTATATATGCAGTAAGAACAACTTCTGTATCACAGTTACTAAAAAATGAATAACCTTTAGATATAAGTAAATCACGAACTTCTTTTGTGTTATATATCTCACCGTTATATACTATAACATAATTATTTTCATTATGTTTTTTTATCATCGGTTGTGTTCCGTTATCAATGTCAATAATACTAAGTCTTGAATGACCAAATGCTGTATTTTTGTTTACATATATCTTTTGTGAATCAGGACCTCTTTTTTTTAGTTTACTATTCATATTTAAAATCTCATTCTCATTAGTTATATATTCCATGTAATTTACATAGCCACATATACCACACATATTAACTCCTTTCAAAAATATGAAAATATATAGTTTATACAAAAATGTAGAGTAAAATTATTGAAAATATAATTAAAAAAGCAGAAAATATTTTGTATGTTATTACTATATAATAAATATTGTATATTAATAATTATAAAAATATTACATTAATGACTAAAAGTATTGAAAT
The DNA here is from genome assembly GCA_964593045.1 of uncultured Clostridiaceae bacterium. Lineage (GTDB taxonomy): Bacteria > Bacillota > Clostridia > TANB77 > CAG-465 > JAOAHC01. Next base: position 20,704 of record CAZQJQ010000002.1, on the reverse strand, counting down.
AATATAATTTAAGTGATAAAATCTATAATATAGATCGAATAAGATTATTGTATATATGTGAGGAGATGAAAAAATGTATTTAAATAAATCTGAATATGAAAACGTAATGGAAGAATTAAAAGGAAGAGGAGAATCATCAAGTAAACCTTCATATGAACAAGCATCTGAAGTATTACTTGATAGATATGCAAGAAATAGTAATAAGTTTAAAGTTGATGTACAAGAGGAATTCTTTAATTCATTAAAACAAAATACTTATTCCAAAATGGAAGTAATGAAAAAAGACATTGAAGAAAAGAAAAGAAAACAAAAACAAAAGACAGAAAATGAAATAAAAAGAAAAGTAGCAAGTGGTAATTCTAAAAATTTATCAGATCCTGAAAAAATGGCAGATGATATGTTAAAGAAAAAAGAAGGACTTTCTGATGAAGATTATAACAATGAAAGAGAAGAAATTTTAAAAATGATTTATGCTGCAATGATTGAAGAATACTATAACTTAAAATTAGAAGTTGATAAATCTCTTGCAAAAAATAATGAAGTGTGGACAAGCAATGAAGAATTAGAAAATAAGTATTTGCTATATCAAAACTATATTAAAAAAATTGATAGTAAATATTATTCTTTGACTGGTAAATACATATCACAAGATGATAAAGAAGTATCTAAAAAAGAATCTAATTTCTTAAGGTATGAAATGCGTGGAGAATATAAAATTGAAAAAAATAGAGGAAATAGTATTGCAAAGTATGATAAAGTACAAAATAGAATAGAAGCTATTAATGAAGAAATAATACAACTTAGCAATAAATACTCTAATGGAAGTATATCTGCTAATGAATATGATAGTAAAATTGATAATCTTCAACGTGAACTAATTAAAGAAAACATATATTTAGAGCATATGGAACCTACTATTGAAGAACTATTTACTATGCAACAGAGAAAACAAGAATATGATAATGTAGAACAGAAAAAATTAGGTGTATATACAGATAAAAAAGAAAAAAGTTTAATGGGTGATGACAAAAACATCGCTGACAAAAAACAAGAACAAAATACTGAACAAATGGTTGATGTACAGACCGAACAAGTAGATTCACAAAAAGATGTTATTGATAATTTTATATTTAAAGCTGAAGAAGAAATGGAAAAAGGGAACAATGTAAAAGCACAAGAATATATAGATAAAGCAAATGAAATAGCAGGTTATACCTCTTCTATTAATAACAATACTATTGATTCAGCACCAGATTCAAGTACTAGTAAAAAAGATAAAGATAAAAAGGCATTTGGATTTGATGAAGAGCTTGGTAGGGTTAAATCTAAAAACGTTATAATGAAGAGTGATATAAATAGGTTAAAGGGTTATTCTGATAATTTACAAAAAGAAAAAAGACAAATTAAACAAGATAGCCCAGTAAGAAAATAGGGGGTAATATATATGGGACTTACAACAACCAAAGAGATGTTTAAAAAAGCATATGAAGGTAATTATGCAATAGGTGCATTTAACATTAACAATATGGAGATCATACAAGGAATTGTAGAAGCAGCAAGAGAAAAAAAATCACCGGTTATTTTACAAGTTTCTTCAAGTGCGATTAAATATGCAAATGTTGTATATTTGAAAAAAATGTTAGAAGCAGCAGTGGAATGTAATAAAGAGGCAGGTGCTGATATTCCGATTGCTCTACACCTAGATCATGGACCTGATTTTGAAACATGTAAAATGTGTATTGATTCAGGATTTACATCTGTTATGATCGATGGTTCAAAATATAGTTTTGATGAAAATGTTGCACTTACAAAAAAAGTTGTAGAATATGCTCATCCAAGAGGAGTAGTGGTTGAAGCTGAACTTGGTAAGCTTGCAGGTGTAGAAGATGATGTAAATGTAAAAGAAGATGATGCAATGTATACATCACCAAAACAAGCAGTAGAATTTGTAGAAAAGACAGGGTGCGATTCACTTGCTATTGCAATTGGTACAAGTCATGGTGCATATAAATTTAAAGGAGAGCCAAGACTTAGATTTGATATTTTAAAAGAAATATCAGATTTAATGCCAAATTATCCATTGGTGCTACATGGTGCTTCATCAGTCCCTCAAGAGTTCGTTGAGAAATGTAATAAATATGGTGGAAACATACCAGGAGCAAGAGGTGTTCCTGAAGATATGTTAAGACAAGCCTCAAAACTTGGTATTTGTAAAATAAATGTTGATAGTGATATTCGTTTAGCAATGACAGCAAGTATACGAGAATGCTTTGTAGAAACACCAGAAGTATTTGATCCTAGAAAATATTTAGGTCTTGCAAGAACAGAAGTTAAAAAAATGGTTATATCTAAAATAGAGAACGCACTTGGTAGTGAAAATATGATGTAAATTTTAACAAATTTAGTTAAAATAATAAAGTAATAACAGAGGTAGATATATGGGTATTTTTAATTTAGGAAAAAAAGAGAATAAAAATATACAAAATGAAACAAATAAAAGAGTAAATAGTTATGCAGATATAAAACAGTCAGATTTGTCATATATAAGTAACTCTACAGGAATAAAAACTGACATATGGATTGATGATAATGATATGGTAGAAATAGAAGGTAAGAAACTCCAAAAAATTCGTGTTTCATATGATGATCCAAATGAAATGGGAAAATGTACTGAACTTTCTGGAAAAGAATATTTAGTTGATCCTGCTATATTAAGATTACATGATGGTAGATATTTGAATCAGACTAAAGAATATTATATGAGATTGTATGAAACACAGTATTCGTTATTTAAAGGATTTTTTAATAAAGATGATGTTAAGTCTCAAACAACTAACTACATAGGTGCACTTGAGACAGATGAATATGGAAGATATACTAAAAGAAGATATATTGATAAAGAATTTGAAAAAAAATATGAAACAATGTTAAAACAAAAACAAAAATCACTTCTAAAAGACACATTATCTAAAAAAACATATAGTCATAGTGAAGTGGCAAAAAATGATGGATATCAAAATATGTGTAATGAACTTGATAAAAAAATAGCTGGAGAGAAGAACCTTAGGTAAAATCCTTGCAATTTATATAAATTTATGTTAAAATAATTATGTAAATCAAAAAATATTTTTGCATAATTGCAAGGAGGAATTAGAATGTGGAAAAATCTAACGAATGATCAAAAAGACAAACGGTTACAAAAAGTTGGGATTGCATTACTTGCATTATCCATCTATCTTGTAGCAGTATTCTATGCAAAGTATGCTCTTAATGCATATATTGATAGGATGAATAAAGTAACTCCTACGGAGTCAGTATCATCTTCGGAAGAAGAGTTTCCTGTAATTGAGCAGGGCAAAAAATACACCTTAGTACCTCTTGGTACTATAGAAGATTCATATAAATATGTTGAATCTGATGAAGATGGGGTGACTTTTGCTGTTTTGCATGAAGGGCAAAAGTATTATGGCAAGACTGAAAACATAGTTGTAATAAAAAATGCATTCGTTCAAGTACCATTTATTGAATTTGATGGGGTGAAATATACTATTCATCTTCAAAGTCAAGAACAAATGGTATCATAAGTTTTTTGGTGGTCACATATTGTGGCCACTTATTTTTTTTTTCAAAAAATGTAATAAAATACGAAATGTATTGCAATTTTTTTACGTATAGTATAAAATATATTTAAATTATATGGAGGTAGTTTTATGGAACATTGTAAAGGTTGTACTGGACTTACGGTTGATGAAAAAGTAGTAAAAATAGTTGATAAATATAAAAATATAGATGGTGGACTTATAGCTGCATTACATGAAATACAAGATACTTATGGATATATATCAGAGGCGTGTCAAAAATATCTTTCTAAGGAGTTAAATGTACCACTTAGTGAAGTTTATGGGGTTATAACATTCTATTCTAGATTTTCACTTATGCCAAAAGGTAAATATAATATTCAGGTATGTTTAGGAACAGCATGTTATGTAAAAGGTGCTGAAAGTGTATTAAAAGAATTTAAAGAAAAACTAAAAATAGAAGAAGGACAAGTAACTGAAGATGGAAAATTTTCTTTAGAAGCTGTAAGATGTATCGGCGCATGTGGACTTGCTCCTGCTATTGTTGTAAATAAAGAAGTATATGGTAAGGTAACACCTGATATGGTTGATCAAATTTTAAATAAATATAATGATTAAAAAGGGGATTGTAGGTATGAAAAAAAATTCTGTTAAAACGGTTGATTTAGATAGTATAAAAACAAGTATACTTCCAAAGCTTAAAAAAGTTAGAGTAATGGTATGTTCTGGTACAGGTTGTACTTCATCAAATAGTGATAAAATTTTAGAGGCTATAAAAGAGGAATTAAAAAAGCTTGAGATAAATGCAGTATGTTCTAAAACAGGTTGTTTTGGATTTTGTGCAAAAGGACCTATTGTAGTAATTGAACCAGATCAGACTTTCTATGAGCTTGTTAAAGTAGAAGATGCAAAAGATATTGCGGATGCCATTAAAAATGGAACAAGAGTAGAAAGATTAATGCCAAAAGAAGAATCTTTGTTTATTGAAAAATGGCATGAACTTAATTTCTACAAAAAACAAAAAAGAGTTGTACTTAGAAATTGTGGATATATAAATCCTGAAAATATAGATGAGTATATAGCAAATGATGGTTATCAAGCTTTAAAAAAAGTACTTACTGAATATAATCAAGATGAAGTAATAGATGTAATGCTAAAATCTGGTTTAAGAGGAAGAGGCGGTGCAGGCTTTCCAACAGGTAAAAAATGGCAATTTGCAAAAGCTGTAGAAAGTGATGTAAAATATGTGTGTTGTAATGCTGACGAAGGCGATCCAGGGGCATTTATGGATAGAAGTATATTAGAAGGTGATCCTCACAGTGTACTAGAAGCAATGGCAATTGCAGGTTATGCAATTGGTTCTTCACAAGGATATATATATGTTCGTGCAGAATATCCAATTGCAGTTGAACGACTTACTATTGCAATAGATCAAGCAAGAGAATATGGTTTACTTGGAAACAATATTTTTGGTTCCGACTTTAATTTTAATATTGAATTAAGATTAGGTGCAGGGGCATTTGTATGTGGAGAAGAAACTGCTCTTATGAATTCAATAGAAGGTAAAAGAGGAGAACCACGACCACGACCACCTTTTCCTGCTATAAAAGGACTATTTGGTAAACCAACAATATTAAATAATGTAGAAACTCTTTCAAATATTCCTCAAATAATATTAAAAGGTGCAGATTGGTTTTCATCAATTGGAACTGAATCATCAAAGGGAACAAAGGTGTTTGCACTTGGTGGAAATATAAACAACGTGGGACTTGTGGAAGTTCCAATGGGTACTACACTAAGAGAAATTGTTTATGATATTGGTGGAGGAATACCTAATGGTAAAAAATTTAAGGCAGCTCAAACGGGAGGACCGAGTGGGGGTTGTATACCTGAAGAATATTTAGATTTGCCAATAGATTATGAATCATTAAATAAAATTGGTTCAATGATGGGTTCAGGTGGGCTTATCGTTATGGATGAAGATAAATGTATGGTAAATATTGCAAAATTTTTCTTAGAATTTACTGTAGATGAATCATGTGGTAAATGTTCTCCATGTAGAATTGGTACAAAGAGAATGCTTGAAATATTAACTAGAATAACAGAAGGAAGAGGTAGACTAGATGATATTGATAAATTAGAAAGACTTGCAAGTCATATTAAAAAAGGTTCACTTTGTGGACTTGGACAAACAGCACCAAATCCTGTACTTAGCACTCTTAGATATTACAAAGATGAGTATATTGCACATATAGTAGAAAAAAAATGTCCTGCTCATGAATGTAGAGCACTTAGTAAAGTTACTATTGATCCTGAAAAATGCAAACAATGTGGTTTGTGTCAAAAAGTATGTCCTAATTCAGCAATAGATGGTGTTGTAAGGCAAGGACCATTTAAAATAAATCAAGATAAATGTATAAAATGTATGGCATGTGTAGCAAAATGTCCATTCAAAGCAATCAGTAAGTAGGGGGTATTATAATGAGTAAAAAAATGATAAATTTAACTATTGATGGAAGAAATGTATCAATAGAAGAGGGCTCTACTATATTAGATGCTGCAAGAAAAATTGATATTGATATACCTACTCTATGTTTTTTAAAAGAAATTAATGAAGTTGGTGCTTGTAGAATGTGTATTGTTGAAGTAGAGGGTGCAAGAGGATATGTTGCTTCATGTGTATATCCAGTAACAGAAGGTATGGTTGTAAGGACAAATACGCCTGATTTAATTGAAACAAAGAAAACAATTCTAGAGTTAATATTATCAAATCATAATAAAACATGTCTTACATGTGTTAGAAATACAAATTGTGAGTTGCAAACTTTATGTAAAAAGTTTGGAATTAAGGATGTCCCATTTGAAGGAGCTATGACAAAAACAAAAATAGATGCTGATTCTAAGTGTATTGTAAGGGATAATTCTAAATGTATACTATGTAGAAGATGCGTAAATGTATGTAAAAAAGTACAAGGTGTATCTGCAATTGAAACTATGGAAAGAGGATTTAAAACTCATGTAGGTGTTGCTTTAAACAAGACTATTGCAAAATCTACTTGTGTTGGTTGTGGACAGTGTATTATAAACTGTCCAACCGGAGCACTTACTGAAAAAGATTATACATATGATGTAAAAGATGCATTAAACGATAAGAAAAAACATGTAATTGTACAAGTTGCACCAGCAGTAAGAGCTACAATAGGTGAAGAATTTGGAATGCCTATTGGAACACTTGCAACAAAAAAACTTGTTTCAGGACTTAGAAAGCTTGGATTTGATAAGGTATTTGACACAGATCTTGCAGCAGATATAACAATAATGGAAGAAGGCACAGAGTTTATATCAAGACTTCAAAATGGTGGAAAGTTACCTATGATTACATCATGTAGTAGTGGTTGGATTACTTTTGCAGAAAAATTTTATCCTGATATATTAGACCATCTGTCAACTACAAAATCACCAATGGAGATTATGGCTGTCCTTATAAAAAAATACTATGCAAAAAAAGTTGGAATAGATGAAAAAGATATTTACTCAGTTGCATTAATGCCATGTAGTGCTAAAAAAGCTGAAGCAGTAAGAGAAGAACTTAAAATGGATGGAATTCAAATGGTTGATCAAGTCATAACAACAAGAGAAGCAGCAAGAATGTTAAAAGAAGCAAATATAGACATACGTTATGTAGAAGATGAGGATTTTGATTCACCGCTAGGAGAAGCAACAGGTGCAGGACATCTATTTGGTGTTACAGGTGGAGTTATGGAAGCTGCTCTTAGATCTATCTCTGAGTTATATACAAATAAAGAACTAGAAAATATTGAATTTGCTGAGATTAGAGGTAATGAAGGAATTAAAGAGGCAAAGATTAGTTTGGGAGACAGACAAATTTGGATTGCTGTAGCACAAGGTCTTAAAAATGTAGGAAAATTAATGGATGAAATAAAAGAAGGTAAATCAAAGTATAGTTTTATAGAAGTGATGACCTGTCCAGGTGGATGTATAATGGGCGGAGGTCAACCTCTACATACATCATACGAAAAAGCTAAAATAGATATACGAAAATTAAGGGCCCAAGCACTATATAAAGCAGATAAAGATGCTAAGTATAGAATATCATATAAAAATCCTGAAGTTATAAAAATATATGATGAATTTTTAGAAAAACCAAATTCTAAGAAAGCTCATGAAATAATGCATACAAAATATCATATACAAGAAGTATATGAAGATTAATAAAATAAACTAATTAGAAAATGGAGATAAAAATGAGTAAAATATTAATAAAAAATGGGATTGTAATAGATGTTGAAAACAAGAATAATACAGGGCTAAAAGATATTTTAATTGAAAATAACTACATAAAAAAAATAGATAAAGATATACAAGTAGAAGATATAAAAAAAGAAAATGAGAATGACCTGAAAATAATTGATGCAAGCTCAAATATTGTAATGCCTGGATATATAAACACACATTCCCATATAGCAATGAATTTTTTAAAAGGATATGCAGATGGACTTAATTTAATGGACTGGTTAAATAAAAAAATATGGCCAATCGAAGATAAATTAAATAGTGATGACATATACAAAAGTTCAAAAGCAGGTATATTGGAAATGATAAAAACAGGAACAACAACATTCTTAGATATGTATTTTTTAGTAGATGCCACAATAAAGGCAGCAAAAGAATCTAAAATTAGGACTGTTATATCTAGATGCATAATGGATACAAAGGATAATGAAGATATACGAATAAAAGAAACACTAGAGTTAATTCACAAATACTGTAATAAAGATGATATGATAAATATAATGGTTGGACCTCATTCTCCATATGTATGTAGCAAAGATACACTAAAAAGATGTGTAAAAATAGCAAAAGAAAATAACATATCAATGCATATTCATCTTGCTGAAACACAAGATGAAATAAAAATAATAAAAGAAAAATATAATATGACTCCATTTGAACTTTTAAAAGAAATTGGTGCATTAGAAATACCGCTAGTAATTGCACATGGAGTTTGGGCTACTGATAGTGATATAAAACTCCTTAAAAATATAAAAGGAGGAATAGCACATAATCCAGTAAGCAACGCAAAACTTGCATCAGGTATAGCACCAATTACAAAGTATATAAAAGAAGGAATCAATGTTTCACTTGGTACAGATGGAAACTGTAGTACAAATACATTAGATATGTTTCTTGAGATGAAACTTGCAAATTATATGCAAAAAGTAAGTACGCTTGATAGTACATGTATAGATGCATATACAACTATACAACTTGCTACGATAAATGGAGCTAAAGTATTAAATATGGAAGATAAAATAGGTAGTATAAAAGAAGGAAAATATGCAGATATAATAATAATAGATGGAAAATCAATTAGACTTAATCCTTTAAATGATGTATATTCAAATATTGTATATTCAGCTAGTGGAGAAGATGTATTAACAACCATAATAAATGGTGAAGTAGTTATGGAAGACAGAAAGTTATGTGTATTTGATGAAAAAATTGCTATAGATGAATGTAATAATATTTCAAAAAAATACTGTAAATAGACATTGTAAAAACATGTCAACATTAGTAAGATTTCAAAAAAACATTGAAATTAAAATAGTTATATGATATTATTTTTTATATAAAAGTAAATGGTGGTTAACAAATGAAACAAAATAGTAAAGGTATTTCTTTAATAACATTGGTAATAACAATAAAATATAGGTAATAATATAAAATAAATAATAGTTGATAAAAAACAGAGTGTATTTGAAAATATACTCTGTTTTTATATTATACTTTGTTTGGTAACATACTATCTATAACACCATATATAGCTGCAGCAATTAAACTACTTATAACACTTATATAATATCCAGCAACAAAAAACTGTGTTATGTATATTATAATAGCTGCACATGTAAACCCAACAAATCCTCTTCCTAAAGGAATATCATGTATTCCAGTCACAATTGACATAAGATAATCAAGTATTATTATAACAATAGAGCTAAGTATTAATATCCAAAATGATGAAATATTAAAATTTGGTGTAAAGAAAACAGTTACAGAAAATATTGAAACAGATGCTACAAAACGTATAATCATTTGAAATATTCTAAGTTTATCAGAAATATTTTCGTAATCATCATCTAACATATTATTACCTCCATAATTTACAAATATTATTTGTATAAAAAAATAATTTATGCAAAAAATACTTTTAGGAGATGATATAATGTTAGTTGTTTTTTTAAGAGCTTTTATTTTATACATAGTAGTTTTTTTCGTTATACGACTTATGGGAAAAAGAGAACTTTCAAAGGTTCAACCTTTTGAACTTGCTATAATAATTTTAATAGCAGATCTAGCATCTGGTCCCATGGCTTCAAAAGGTATATCAATGTTTGATGGTATAATACCAATACTTGCATTATTAGTATCATATATAATATTTACACTACTAATTCAGTCGAATAATAAAGTGCAAAGTGTTCTTTGTGGTAATATTGCCATACTTATAGAAAATGGAAAAATAAACGAAGAAGAACTTAAAAAACAACAATATACGGTATCTGATTTAATGCAACAACTAAGAGAAAAGGAAGTATTTATGGTTCAAGATGTCAAATATGCAATACTTGAAAATAACGGTAAATTAAATATTATAAAAAACTCAGATAATATGGAAAATATACCGCTTGATGTAATTGAAGATGGAGAATATGTAGAGCATAGTCTAAACGTATTAAATATATCAAAAAGCGAAATAGAACAGATACTCGAAAAGAAAAATATTAAAAAAGAAAATGTTTTAATTGGTACAATGGATCAAAATTCAAATTTTCTGTATCAATTAAAAGAGGTGCAAAAATGAAACAATATATAATTTTAATAATTACAACGATAATTTTAATTTTTGCAGGAATTTGGGAAATAAAATATTTTGATAATACTTCAGAATATATGCAAGCAGATGTCGATTATATAATTAATGCATTAAATAACAACAATTTTGAACTTGCAAAAAATCATTTAAAATCACTTGATGAATCATGGAGTAATATAAAAGATGTATGGAATATATTTATAGAGCATCAAGAAATAGATAAAGTAGAGAGCGAAATTATAAAATACAAAGAATATGTGAGTTTAGAAAAAAAAGAAGAAGCCCTCGTATCTGGAAATGTATTAAAGTATTTATTAAATCATGTTGCTAGTACTCAAGATATACAAATAGATACAGTATTTTAAAAAAGACACCGCAAAAAAATGCGGTGTTTTTTTTAAAATAATTTTGGATATATGGTTTTGCATATTTGGTTAGGTGACATTGTAAAAACATGTTTTTTAATTTCAAATTGGCTAAATTTTGAAAAATATTTTGGTCCCAATTGTTTAATAATAGTGTCAAACATAAAGTCAAGATCATCAAGTGAATTTACCCATAATGTAGAATTACAAGGTTTTTGCGATTTAGAAGTAACATTTTTCACAACACTTTTGTAACATGATTGATATGCCATACCTAAATTTACAATCTGATCATACGAAAATGGTAAATCAGAATTCAACGCAAATGAAGATATAGTTGTGCGGGTTACAATATCTGTTTTTGGAACATTATACCGAACTATGTCTGCAATTTCTTCGAAAGTCATTAGACTCACTGCCTTTCATAAAAATTTATATAATTATATCACCATATTTAATTTATGTCAACAGTTGGTGCAAAATCCCCAATGATATTTCATATATTACTATATTTATTTAAGCTTGCCTTTAGTTTTTCCATGTTATAATCACTTATTTTAGAAAGTGGTAATCTAGTAGGTCCCACGTTATATCCTAAAATATTCATTGCCTCTTTAATAGGTATTGGATTTACATCAATAAATAAATTTTTCATTAAATCTAAATATTTAAGTTGTATGTTTTTTGCTTTTACAATATCACCACTAAAATAACTATTACAAAGAGCATGCATTTCATTTGGTAAAATATTTGAAATGACAGATATTACACCCATACCACCAAGAGAAAGTATAGGCAATGTTTGATCATCATTTCCTGAGTAAATTGCAAAGTCATCTTGTACAAGACTTGAAATTTCAGCAATTTGAGAAATATTAGAACTTGCTTCTTTTATACCACAAATATTAGAAAGTTTTGATAATTTTATTACTGTATCTGTAGATATGTTTACACCAGTTCTACTTGGTACATTGTATAATATAATGGGTATTTTTACTGCTTTTGCTATTTTTTCATAATGTAAAAATAGCCCATCTTGACTACATTTATTGTAATATGGAGTTACTATAAGTAAAGCACTTACACCTAGTTTTTCACATTCTTTAGACATACCTATAGCATATTCTGTACTATTTGAGCCACTTCCAGCTATAACTGGAATCCTATTGTTTACTATCTCAACGGTTCTTTTTATTAACGTTAACTTTTCATCTCTATTAAGTGTACTAGATTCACCAGTTGTCCCACATATAACTATAGCATCCGTGTTATTTAAAATTTGAAATTCAATTAATTCTTCTAGTTTTTTGAAATTTATAGAATAATCATCCTTAAAAGGAGTAATTATCGCAGTAGCTGATCCTTTAAAAATCATATATTTTTACCTCTTTTCAAAATGTTATAAATACAAATGTATTTAATATATAATATTTTAAAAAATATAATCTGTTACAAATATAAAAACACAAATGGCCAAGATATAATCTTGACCAAATGTGTAATAAGGAGATAAGTATATGAAATCAACATGCACCGGCATGTTGCTAACAAATAGGGTCGCCTACAAAGAAAGCCAAAGCCTCTTTCTACGTCCATACTTCTCGATTGCCTCCACGATTTTGTTAATGAGTCTCATTAGTGCTCATCCTTTCTTTTTTAAAATTTTTAAAAGCTATTTTTTGTGAATACTATAATTATATCATATGTGTCAAGTATTAAAAAGATTACAAAAAAATAAAAAATTATATCATACTACAATATACGACAAATATATTAAAAAAAAGAGGGTATAATATTAAAAAAGAAAAATGGAGGTAAAATATGATAGATATAAAGAATTTTTTGCTTAAATTTATAGGACTTATAGCAATAATATTTACGGTAATGTGTTTTATAGGATTATCAGTATATTTTTGGCCATTTACACTTGCAGCAATAATTGCATTTAGTATAAAACCAGTAATAGAATATATAAATAAAAAAATAAAAGTTCCAAGAAAAATTTCCGCTTTTATAGTAGTAGCACTTGTATATGTTATAATTGGTTTTATTCTTTTTTTAATGTGTACAAAAATAATAAAAGAATCAATAGTACTTATTGACTTAATACCTAGTATGTATGAAAAAGCAGAAACGTTATTTAGAACAACTTTTTCAAAATTTAAAGAAATGAATAATGTTTTACCAGATGTAGTATCTACTAAAATTTATGATATAGGAATGGAAGTATTAGCTACATTATCTCATGTTATAATAAATGTATTAAACTCAATTTTTGATTTTATATTGTTTTTACCAACACTTGTTATATATGCAGTAGTAACAATACTTGCAACGTACTTTTTTGCAATAGATAAAAATATGATATATAATTTTTTAAATGAAACATTACCTAAAAAATGGGTAGAAAATTTTGTAAACATAGTAAAAAAATCAATATCATCATTGTTTAATTATTTAAAAGCAGAACTCATACTTGTAGGTATCTCGTTTATAGAACTAGTAATTTCTTTTTTAATAATAAAAGAACCATATCCATTTACTATATCTATAGTGCTAGCAATACTTGATTTACTTCCCGTAGTGGGTATTGGAACAGTTATGGTACCATGGATTATATATTCAGGTATAATAGGAAATATGGAGCATGCTATAGCACTTACCATAATATATGGTTTAGTACTTGTAATAAGGCAACTAATAGAGCCAAAAATAATAAGTAATAGCATAGGAATAAAACCAATTATTACCCTTATAACAATGTATATAGGTTTTAAAACATTTGGAGTAATAGGAATGATACTTGGACCAATAATTACTATAATATTAAAAGATGTACTTACACTTGTACTTGAAACAGGATATTTAAAAAGTATGTTTAAAGAAAAAAAGATTAAAAAAATAAGGTACTATAAAGAATATAATGAATAGAAAATTATGGAAATAAAAGTATAAAAATGAAGTAAAATAAATATAAAATTATAAATAAGTTAACTTAAAAAGTTAAAAAAAAATATATAGTTTGACAAATTAAAAATAAAAAGGTATAATATATATGAGTATTTATCACTTATTTTTAAAAAATAAATAGAAATAAGTATGTTAATAGATTATAAAACAAAAATAAAAGAATATTAAAGGAAAAATGGAAAAAAAAGAAAAAATAAAATTATTACTATCAATACTCATGATATTATGGATATTAGCTGTATTTTTATTTTCATCACAAGATGGGACAAGCTCCAAAAATACAAGTGGTGTATTTGTAAAAATAGCAATGTATTTTCAAGAAAATATATTAAAAATAAATAATGAACTTAGCTATAACGATAGATATGATATAACAGAATATATTATTAGAAAATATGCACATTATACATTGTATTTAATAGGTGGAGTACTAGTTACATCTAATATATTAATAAGAGTATTAGAAGAAAAAAACAAAATAAAAAAACATATAAAAGATAAAATAGACATAATAGGCTATTCAATAATTATATCAGTTATATTTGCTATGTTAGATGAAATACATCAAGCATTTTCAGAAGCAAGAACTCCTAAAATAACCGATGTATCAATAGATACTCTTGGAGCAATAACTGGTATTTTGTTTGTTATGATAATCTATATAAAGAAAATAAATGATAAAAGTAAGGAAGTGAAGAAGGGTGAATGTAAATAATTCAAATTTAGCAGAAGCAAATATGGATATAATACCAATAGAAAATGCTGAGCAAAATACCAGTGTATTTTCAGTTTTTTTAAAAAGAACTACAGATATATTTGCATCAATATTTGGCATAGTTTTACTTTTACCAATAACAATAATAGTATTCTTTGCAAAAAAAATAAGTAGAGATAAAACAAAGTTATTTTTTGTACAAGAAAGAATAGGTAAAAATGGTAAATTATTTAAAATGTATAAATTTAATACAATGATAGATAATGCAGATGAAGAATTAAAAAAATATTTAACAAAAAATAAAGAGGCAAGAGTAGAGTATAAAATAAAGAAAAAATTAGCAAATGATCCTAGAGTAACAAAAATAGGTAAGATTTTAAGAAAAAACTCAATAGATGAAATTCCACAATTTATTAATGTTTTAAAAGGTGAAATGAGTTTAGTAGGACCTAGACCATATCTTCCAAGAGAGAAAAAAGAGATGGGAGAGTACTATACACACATAATACAATGTAAACCAGGTATTACAGGACCATGGCAAGTTCCTCTATTTTCAGATAAGGGAATACTTCAATCAGCAAAGGGGGGTGGCATGAATGGCTCCAATAGATTCAGCAGTTATAGACACTAAAGATAATTCTAAAGTTTTAAATGATGTTGTTGCGATTGAATCTGTTATAGTACCAGTTAACAACAAAGTAAAAAAATCAAAAGCAATTTTGCATAAAATTGAAAGAGCTTCATATTTTAGCATTAAAAGAATATTCGACATAATTTGTTCATTGCTTGGCATTATAGCATTAATTCCAGTAGCAATAGTAACTAAAATATGTTACATAGCAACAGGAGATAAAAAATCAATATTTTATAAACAAAAGAGAATCGGAAAAAATGGTAAGCCAATATATATATATAAATTTAGAAGTATGGTATGTAATGCAGATGAAGTGCTAAAAGAACTTTTAAAAGACCCTAAGTATAAAAAAGAATGGGACTTAAATCAAAAATTTAAAAACGATCCAAGAATAACAAAAATGGGAAATATTTTAAGAAAAATATCATTAGATGAATTGCCACAATTCATCAATGTAATTAAAGGTGATATGTCTATGATAGGACCTCGACCTTTAGTTGAAGGAGAGCTTGATGCTCATAAAGGAAATCATGCAATATATGAAAGTGTTCGCCCAGGCATTTCGGGGTGGTGGGCCGCGAACGGAAGATCAGCTACTACTTATGAAAGAAGACTTGAATTAGAATATTTCTATTGTAAAAACTGTAATTTAATATTAGATATTAAGTGTGTATTCTTAACAATAGCAGCAGTGTTATTTAAAATAGGAGCAAAGTAGTATCAAACTATAATGAGGGATAATGTATTTTATCTCTCTTTTTTTAGCACATTTTTAATTCATATAAAAAATTGTTATATTAAATGTGGTGGATGTATATGAAAAAGTATAAATTAAAACTTGATATATATGAATTAAAAATAATAATAAATTCCTTAAATGAATTTAGAAATAAACTTATAAAAGAAAATGAAAATACAGATGTAATTGATGAATTATTAATTAAGTATATTGAAATTTTAGACTAGCAAATGCTAGTTTTTTTTTTATAATAGGAATTATCTACAAGTAAAAAAAAGCAAAATTTGAGTTATCCTCAAATTTTGCTTTTTAAAATGCATAAAAAATAATTACTACCAACAATATGGTAATATATGTAAATATGTATAATTAATAATTCCTTTAATTTGCATTATTTAATATTTTTTGTGCGATACATTGCTTTATTACATTTTGGACATTCAATAGAAGGTTTTCTAGAAAAAGGATTTAATTCAGATACAATCCAATCAGGAACATCTTCATGATATCCACATTTTGAACAAGTAAAATTAGTACGAATATTATCTGTACTAATAATATCATCAAAATTTTCATAAGTAACTTTAGATTTTTTAAAAATATTAATCACCTCCGTCAACAAGAATCAAATATGTAAGATCTACTTTTTACTGTAATAGAAAGTAGTTGCATTTTCTTTCCACAATATTTACAAATTAAAGGATCATAATTAAAATAATAACGTAATCTATTACGCCAATTGTTAAGACATTCTCTAGCTTTGAAATAGTTATCTGAGAATAATTTAAGCATTTTATTAAATTGTCTTAAAGGCTTATTGTAGAAACCATAATATCTAATAGTATTAGAGAATTTATCAGGAATATGAACAATTAAACGCTTAAAAAACTCGAAGACATGCAAAGACTCAACAACTCTTTTGCCATCTTCATGTCTATCATACCAAAATGTAATGGTCATGTTATCCATAGACAATATTCTAGATTCAGCAATTGCAGGTCTACCATGATAACGTATAACGTAAGAAACAGCAATTCTAATATCAGCAAGAGGATTGTGTTTGGCATAAATGTAGAAGCCATCTTGAGTATGAGAATAAATCTTGTTTTTTAAAGCTCTAAACGTAGGTTTACCGAAATGATTTTCTAGATTTTTAAGTAAGATATTTTGGAAAGATTTTCTAATCTGCTCATATGAAATAAATAATGGTTTGTAGATAGTATTCTTACCAAAAACACACTCTGCAAGGATAACGTGAATATGAGGATTCCATTTCAAATCTCTACCAAAAGTATGGAGTGTAGAGATAAAACCTGGCACATAATCTTCATTTTGCTCATATTTTCTAGTAGCTGATTTAACTATATAGTTAATGGTATCATTAACTGAGTCAAATAAGATATCAATACAATCTTTACGATGTTTTCTAAAAAGCGGTCTTAATTCTTCAGGGATAGTAAATACCACATGTCTATGCTTGTATTTAATTAACATTTTTAAAATTTTATTAGACTTGACAAGAATAGATTTAATACCACAGGAAGGACAGAATCTTGAATGACAATGAAAAGGCGAATAATGGACTTTATCACAATCTTTACATACATAAGTATAGTATCCTTCAGAAAGGCTACCACAGCAAATGATACGGTCAACCTCTTTTAAAACAACATCTCTAAGTTTAATATTATTGCTTTTAGCGAACGTTAAGAAATCGTTCCAGTACTCGTTAAATATATCCTTCAACTTAATTTTTTTTGAAGGTTTTAAATCAATAGAATTAGTTACAAATTTAAGAAATCTTTTACCTAAAGATTTAGAATAATCAGTTAAACTCTCCATAATATCACAAGATTATTTTACAATATATTTTTATCTAAGTCAACTAAAGAAAAAGCCTAACTTTTTAAGTTAGACTCTAAATTTAGCCCGACGGGGAATAACGAAGTTATTTTTCTTGTTGATGAAATTTACTTATTATTTCAACATGAATATTCGGCAAACTTTTTATTTACCTTATGGAAAAGAGTAAGAAAGTATGGAGCATATTGTACAGGTATAACCCAAAATGTAGATGATTTACTTCAAAGTCATACTGCAAGAACTATGCTTGCAAACTCTGAATTTATAGTGATGTTAAATCAAGCAAGTACTGATAGAATTGAACTTTCAAAGTTATTAAATATATCTGAGTTGCAAATGGGATATATAACTAATGTTGGTGTAGGACAAGGATTACTAAAAGTTGGCAGTTCGTTAATTCCATTTATAAATAAATTTCCAACTAATACAAAACTTTATAAGTTGATGACTACAAAACCTGGAGAAGGTGAATAGAAAGTAGGTGGTAAATATTGGCTAATATAAAAACAAAAGACTCTAAACCTAAAACAATAAAGACTTTAAACAAAGCAGTAGTAGGAACTAAAAATCTAAAAGATAATATTGTTAGCACAAAAGAAAAATTGAAAGATAATTCTAACAAAAATAATAATGAAGAAAATACTATTGATTATGGTAGCAATGCAATAACAGGTGCTAGTAGCATAACTGCTAGTACCATTGCTACTCAATTTAATAAAAATGGAAAAAAATCATTCAAAGAGACAAAAGAAAATATTATAAAATCAAAAATTAAAATTAAAAAATTTAAAGATAAGCAAAAGGCTAAAAGATTAGCGAAAGATACTATTAAAACTGGTAAATCAACTATAAAAAATAGTAAGATGGTTATAAAAACAAGTAAAGATGCCATATTAAAAACTCAAAAAATGACCAAAGAGAGTGTTAAGGTAAGTAAAAGAGCAATGCAACTAGCAAAAGAAACTGCTAAATCGACTATTAAGGGAATTAGGATGGCAATTAAAGCAACAATATCAGCAATAAAAGGAATAGTTATTAGTACAAAGGCTCTGGTTACAGCTATTATGGCAGGAGGGTGGTTGGCAGTTGCAATAATCTTAGTTGTTTGTTTAGTAGCCATGTTATGCAGTTCTATATTTGGCATTTTTTTATCTAGTGAAAAAACAAGTACGAATTCTCTAACTATGAAAGAGGTAGTAGCAGAATGTAATCAAGAATTTGCTGATAGATTGCAAAATATTCAAGATGAGAATCCACATGATGACTATATACTAGATGGTACAATGGCTTCGTGGAAAGATGTATTGCTCGTTTATACTATAAAAGAATCAAAAGGCATCAATGACCAAGAAGTTATGACTATGAATGAAGAGAAGAAAAAGACTTTCAAAGAAATATTTTGGAATATGAATAATATTTCATCTGATGTTAAAACAGAAAGGGTTACTGAACAAGGTATTAATACTAATGAATTACCTAAAGAAGTTGAGAAAAGAGTATTGCATATAAAACTTATTTCAAAAACAGCTGAACAGATGAAAAAGGAATATTCTTTTAATGCTAATCAATTAAAACAATATAATGAATTGTCTAGTCAAAAATATGCTGCACTATGGAATGGAGCTATTTATGGTAATGTTGACTCTGGAGAATATATATCATGGCGACAAAATGGACAAAGTTGGTCAAATATAAAAATTGGAAATACGAATAGTACACTTGGACAAATAGGATGTTTGGTTACTTCTATATCAATTTTAATAGAAAAATCTGGTTGCAATACAACTATTACTCCATTTAATCCAGGTACTTTTTTGGAAGCACTAAATACAAATAATGCTTTTGATATAAATGGAAATCTTCAACATGCTGGTGTTACTAAAGCAGTTCCTAATTTTAAATATGGTGGTAATGTTAATTTAAGAGGAAAATCAAGAACTGAAAAACTTGCACTAATAACACAATATTATAATCAAGGATATTATTTGATTATAGAAGTGAAAGGTGCAACACCAGGGAATCAACATTGGGTTGCTATTACTGGAGTGAATGGAAACAATGTAAATATTGTTGATCCAGGAAGTAATGGTACAGATTTATGGAGTTCTTATGAATGGAGTAAATCATCCCAATTTAACTATTTTATGGTTAATTGAAATAATTAGTATAAAAATGGCTATTCATTTTTTGAATAGCCATATACATAATATATTGATAAAGTATCAGAAAATCATTGAAA
>CAZQJQ010000002.1:0-655 GCA_964593045.1 uncultured Clostridiaceae bacterium | reverse complement strand
TTTAGTCCTTTTAGTGTATAATATTTTCGAGTATCTTTCAGATGAATATTATATTTGAAAGAAAAAACAGATTGATTTAAAAATATAGTATAAATTATACAATAGTAGTTAGTTTGAGTATTTATCATTGCATTGTATAGTGCAATGATTTTTTAAGGAGAAGTGAATTTTGTGGAAAAAAATGAGCCAATTAGAGTAGCACAAATAATTGGTAAATGGCTTGGTGGTGGAGTCGAAGCAGTAGTCATGAATTATTATAGACATATAGATAGAACAAAAGTACAATTTGATTTTATATGTGATGATGATTCCACTAATATACCATATGAAGAAATAGAAAAACTAGGTGGTAAAGTAATACTTATTCCACCATACCAAAAAGTATTTAAATATCATAAAGAATTAAAAAAAGTATTAAAAGAAGGTAATTATAAAATAGTACACTCACATATAAATACATTATCTGTTTTTAGTTTGTTTGCTGCAAAATGTGCAGGTGTACCTACAAGAATTGCACATTCTCATAGTACAACAAATAAAAAAGAAAAAAAGAAAAATTTAATGAAACAAGCATTAAGACCATTTAGCAAATTGTTTGCCACTGACTATATGTGCTGTTCAGAACTTGCAGGGAGATGGCTTTTTGGTGATAAAG
>CAZQJQ010000001.1:81558-85141 GCA_964593045.1 uncultured Clostridiaceae bacterium | reverse complement strand
TTGGTGGGCAGGGATGGATTCGAACCATCGTAGGCGTAAGCCAACAGATTTACAGTCTGCCCCCTTTAGCCACTCGGGCACCTACCCGCAAAAATATAAAAATGGTGGGCCTTCAGAGACTCGAACTCCGGACCGACCGGTTATGAGCCGGTTGCTCTAACCAACTGAGCTAAAGGCCCACTTCAGTGGAACACTATAATTATAACGGTTATGTCCAAAAATGTCAAGACTTTTTGGACATTTTTCAAAAAAAATATACGGATTTTTTTTTAAACGTTAAATCTAAACAAAACAATATCTCCATCTTTCATTATATACTCTTTCCCTTCCAGTCTAACTAATCCTTTTTCTTTTGCATTGTTCACGCTACCACATTTCATTAAGTCATCATATGAAACAACTTCTGCTTTTATGAAACCTCTCTCAAAATCTGTATGTATTTTTCCTGCGGCTTGAGGGGCTTTTGTTCCATTTTTTATAGTCCATGCTCTTACTTCTTGTTTGCCTGCTGTAAGATATGATATTAATCCTAACAATTTGTAACTTGCTTTAATTAATTTATCAAGCCCTGACTCTTCTATACCATACTCTTTCATCATTGCTAGTTTATCATCATCTTGTAATTCACTTAAATCTTCTTCTAATTTTGCACATAATGTTATAACGTGAGCATCTTCTATAGTTACATATTCTTTTACTTTGTTTACATACTTATCTTGTTTTTCTTGTAATTGCTCTTCACTTACATTTGTAACATATATAACCGGTTTATTAGTTATTAAATATACTTCTTTTAACAATATTTTTTCTTCTTCTGTTAATTTCATTGTTCTTACAGGTTTCAATTCTTCTAGACATTTTAAAACTTTATTTAAAAGTTCTAATTCTTCTATGGATTTTTTATCACCTGATTTTGCTTGTTTAGCAACTCTTTCTATTCTTTTATTTACAGTTTCAGTATCTGATAAAACAAGTTCTAGAGATATAGTTTCTATATCTGCTATAGGATCAATTTTACCATCTACATGTACTATCTTTTCATCTTCGAAACATCTAACTATGTGTACAATTGCATCTGTCTCTTTTATATGTGATAAAAATTTATTTCCTAGTCCCTCTCCTTTTGAAGCTCCTTTTACAAGTCCTGCTATATCAACGAACTCAATTGTTGCATATGTTGTTTTATCTGTATCATACATTTTAGAGAGTACGTCTACTCTTTCATCTGGGACATTTACCATACCAATATTTGGTTCAATTGTACAAAAAGGATAGTTTGCACTCTCTGCTTCTGCTTTTGTTATTGCATTAAATAACGTTGATTTTCCTACATTTGGTAATCCTACTATTCCTAATTTCACTTTTAACACTTCCTATCATAAATTAATATAGAGATATTATATCAAAATATCTCTATATGTCAATATTTTATCTTTTTACTTCATTTATAGATTCTCCTTTTTCAAATATATCTTTTATATTTGAAAAAGTATCACTTGCTATTTTATTTAAAGCTTCTCTAGTAAAAAACGCTTGATGTGATGTTATAACTACATTCGGCATTGACAGAAGTAAAGATAATTCTTTATCTCTTAAATATGAATTTGATAAATCATTTAAGAAAAATTCTTCCTCATCTTCATATACATCAAGTCCTACTCCTGCTATTTTACCTGTGGCTAGCACATCTACTAAATCTTCTGTGTTTATAAGTTTACCTCTACTTGTATTTATTATTATAACTCCATGTTTCATTTTTTGTATACTTTCCTTATTTATCATTCTATCATTTTCTTTAGTCAAAGGACAGTGTAAAGATATAATATCAGAACGCTTATATAACTCATCTAGACTAACATACTCAAATCCAAGTTCTTGTGCTGCTTGCTTATCTTCATAAACATCATATGCTATTACATTTGTTCCAAAACCTTTCATTATTTTTATAAATACCTTGCCAATTTTTCCTGTTCCTATTACTCCAACAGTCTTTCCATTTACATCAAATCCCAAAAGTCCATTTAATGAAAAATTATATTTTTTGGTTCTTTGATATGCTTTATATGTTTTCCTGTTTAAATCCATAAGTAATGTTACAGCATGTTCTGCTACAGCATATGGCGAATATTTTGGAACCCTTACTACTTTTATATCAGGAACCATATTATCCATATCAACATTATTAAATCCAGCACATCTTAAGGCTATTAATTTTATTTTTTCTTCTTTTAGTATTGATATTGTTTTTTTATCTATAATATCATTTACAAATACACACACTACATCATATCCTCTTACAAGAGGTGCAGTTTCTTGATTTAATCTTGATTCAAAATATGTTATATCAAAGCCGTAACTCTGATTATATTTATCAAATAATTCTTTATCATATTCTTTTGTATCAAAAAAAGCAATTTTTAGCATTTTCATTTCCTCCTCTTATGTTTTTAGAATGCGCCTCCGCCGGCCACCGCCTCCGCCGCCTCCGCCGGAACCGCCACCTGAATATCCACCACTAGATGAACTTCCTGTACTTATGATAGTCATCTTGTAAAATTCAGAACAATGGGAAGCAATAATTAACGAAGTATAATTTGTGTTTATTGTTTCTTCATTGTATCCTTGCTTAATTAATTCTTCTTTAAATTCTTTTTGAACCTTATCTGCTATTCCAAATATTGTGGCAAAAACTAAATATTTTCCCCATAACTTAATTTCTATAGGATATCTTTCTTTTATAACACTATAATCCGTTAAATATTTTTTAAGTCCATTAATTTTGTTATATTCTTCTATTATAGAATCTTTTAATATTCTTGTGCTAGATATAGAAGTTAATAAAATACCATAATAGAAACATGCTGCAATAACAACTACTATACCCAAAGATATACGTGTCATAATAGTTAGCGGCGATATAAAAGCAGTATTAATAATAAGCAGAAGTAATACAACTACCATTTGTAATATTCCAATCCTTTGTATTTTTGATGGTACTTTATCATAAAATCTATTTATACATTCATTTTTAAGTGACTGCATTTTTTTATAATAATTCATACTATTAGAATATGATTTTCCAATTTCTTTAAATCTTTTATTTAAATCAATCCTTGTTGTTTTCTCTGAAATTTTTGTGCTTTCAAAAATATATTCAATTACATACTTTTCATATTCATTTAAATTAACTTCATCAACATTTACTTTAAGTGTAACATAGTAGTTATAATCGGAATTGTTAGATATTGTTTTTTCAGTATTTTTTTCTGGCTCTAATAATATATATTTTCTTTCAGATAAATCCATAATAGTAGCAACTAAAAGTTTATTAGTACCAAAGTTTTCTAATTTATCATATATAGTAGCATATTCAAATAAACTATATGTATCTGGAATATCTCTATAATATTCAATATTATTATCTTTGTTATATTTTGATTTTTTATACTTTTTAACTATATATATAGTAATAATACTTCCTACTATTGCTATAACTATAGTAAGTATATATATTTTATTAGATAAAATATAATCTTCTTTTTGTTTAGTTTCATATGCCTCTATAGTTTCTAAATTATCATAT
>CAZQJQ010000001.1:32261-81548 GCA_964593045.1 uncultured Clostridiaceae bacterium | reverse complement strand
CACAGTATATGTTTTATGTGTATTGTTTATAACTTTAGAATCAAATATGACCCTTGCATCAAGTGCAGTATGTGATGATATATTCTGTGCTTTAATGTTAATACTATCATTCAATATTTTTGTTTCAATAATATTAGCATATGAATGTGGATATACTTTAGCAGTGCTACAACTACCACCATTTTCAAGTTTGATATTCAAATTAAAATTATCTATTTTACACTCCCAATCTCCGCCTAATTCCAATATACCTCTGAAGCATCGTTATATGTAACCCCAACATTTGTAATATCATACTCATACTTAACATATTTGTGATCACCAGAATTAACTGGACTATATACTTTTATTTTTTTACCATTTCCATCAGATACCACACTTTGTATACTATGGTATCCACTCATTCCATTTGAAAGTAGACTTTCATCTTTTACATAAGATTGAGACATGTTAGAAAATCCTGTGTTAGATGTATAAACATATACATTTTGTATAGCATCACCTTGATATCTAGATGATGTTGCTTCTATTCCTTGACTCTGTGAATCATAAGTATATTTATACAATAAAATCCTATATAGTCCATTCATCTTAGCATTAAAATCATACGTCAATAACTCTTCAACATGTATATCTCCATTTTCTTTTAAAGTAACGTTCATGTCGTAATTTTCTATCTTATACTCTGCTGCATATGCTACAGAATTAACTAAAAAAACTACTAAGATCATAAAAAAAATTTTTAATAATTTATTTTTCAATATATCTTCTCTCAATTTCTTCACCTATTCTAATATATATTATATATTTCTTTTATATTTCACATTATATCTTTTATTTATTATCTTTTATATATTTTTCTATTTCTTCTTGTTTTTTTTCAATCTTTTTAATTTTTTTAAATATCTCTTCTATAAGTATTTCAGATTTCATATTAGTTTCATAATCTTGTTCACTTCTTAATCTATCTTTTTCTTCTTGTCTATTTTGACTCATCATAATTATAGGAGCCTGTATTGCAGCAATACAAGAAAGAGCTAAATTAAGTAATATAAAAGGATATTCATCAAAATGATTAAACAACTGCAATACATTTAAAATTATCCATAACAGTATAAAAAGTATAAACCCAATAATAAAGGGCCAACTTCCTGCAACATTTGCTATTTTATCTGCTACTTTATCTCCAATACTTAATGATTTATCAATTATTTTATTAACATTTTTAGTACTTTTTTTATTAAGTAGCTTTTCAATCTCATCATTTTTACTCTTATTTATATCCATACACTACCTCTTTATCTCACTTTTGGACTATTAACTTTTGTCTTTTTTTCCTCTTTTTTAATTTCTACCTTAGGAGCTTTTTTAGTCTTAACTTCTTCTTTTGTTTTCACTTTTGATTTTGTCTTTGATTTGCTCTTTTCTTTTATATTAGTTTTTGTTTTATTTTTTTCTTTAGTAGGCTCTTCTATATCCTTTGATATAACATTTACCATATTGATTATTTTTCTTTCTTCTAATATAGGATTTAAAATATATCTTATAAAATATTCTATATAAATATCTTTTGCTTGACTTTTTCCAATTTTTTTTCTTTTTACTCTACTATCTTTTGTATTACACAAATAAAATTCTCCATTATCATAAACTAATTCTTCTTCTCCAAGTGTTACTATTACTCTATAGTCTTTAGCAGATACGTTTATTTCATCTAATTTATTTAAAAAGTCTATATGCTCTAATATTTCCTTTTTGACTTCTTCGTTACTTATACTTTCTTTTTTTATCTTATTTGCTTTGTCAATTATTTCTTGAACCTCTTTTTCATATTTTATATCATTAACTTCTTGCTCATTATTTATTTTTACTTCTTCTTTCATACTAACCTCCAATTAAAGTTTTATATAATTTATACTTTCTTTTATTATTTTTTCTAATCTTGTATTATCTTTTAGATATAAATAGCCTATAAGCGCCTCATATCCTGTAGCCTTTTTATATGTAACTACATCAACATTCTTTGATACAGTATGTATATTAGTATTTCTTCCTCTTTTATATACAAGCTTTTCATTTTCATCTAGTATATCATATAGATTATCTATAATATATGCCTGAGCTTTTGCACTTACATATTTTATGGCTTGTCTGTGTAATTTGCCTGCTGGCAAGCTACTAATACTAGCTAAATATGTCCTTATATACACACTGTATACTGCATCTCCTATAAATGCTAAAGTTTGCATTGAAACATTGTTTATATCTATTTTTTCCTTATATTCTTCCATTTTTCACCTTTATGTATAATACATAATAATTATATATCATAAATATTAGTTTTGCAACTAAACATAACATTTTTATACATTAACTCCATTGATTTTTTTTTATATAAAGTATATAATTACTATGGTGATTATATGTTAAACAAATTTATTAAGTTTTTTTCGTATTTTACAATTATTATTTCAATTATATTAATTGTATTTTTAATTTCATATAAAATATACTCAGTATTACCAAAAGATGAAACAAAAGAAGATAGTACTAGTCCTTATATACCTATAGCAAAAAGAGAAAGCAGCATAATTGTTGATGTAGATGATAGTCTACTTTCTAAATATTATACAGAAGATAAAATATTAGTTATTTTTTGGGCATCATGGTGTAGTAATTGTCAAAGCGAAACCGATACAATAACAAGATTTATACAAGAAAACAATGATGCTACAGTTATAATTGTATCTCATGATAATGATAAAAGCGACCTTGAAGAATATGTAAATAATAACAATTTAAATTGGTATATAATTTATGATAGATTAAGAAGTATAAGAAATAGCATTGATCCTGATTCTACATTTATTCCAAATACTTATGTATTAGATAGAACAGGAGCTATCTTAAATCATCATGTTGGATTGTTAGAATATGATGATTTAGTTAAATTATATAATTTAGAAAATCTAGATGAATAGAAAAAAGGGGAAAGACTTAGCATCTTTCCTCTTTTTTAATATCTATATTCTCCAGTAGCATCAATTTTTTTTACCCCATATATTAGTTGTATAGCATAATCATTAATTGTATTTCTATCCGCTGCAGTCTCAACTATATTTGATATTTCTTCTAATTCTTCATCAGTTAATGTTTTTCTATATTCATATTCTTTCTTACGTGATGGTGATTGAAGTTCCACATTACTTGGTGCCGATTCAATTTCTACATCATCATAAACATCTCCATCTTTATATATAATTACTCTTCTACTTCCCATTCCAAAATAATATATTGTACTATATAATATCTCTTTTGAAGTATCCTCACTATTATCAGTTACATTTACATCAGTTACAATTTTATTTTTATTCATAATATCTAAAACTGAAGTTACTATCCATATTATGCTACTATAACTATTATACCTACAATTATTTTTTTACGTTTAGTCATTTTTACATCACTCCGTATCTTCTACTAATTGATTTCATATTTTGATTACATAGCTTATCCCATAACTTGTATTCTTGTAAATCACTTGATATTATTTCTATATGGTATACATTACTAGATAATTTTATTATTCTTGCTATATCATTTTGATTATACTCTATATTATTTAATATAGGAGTTGTAAATATCAAATAAGTACTACCTTTTTTTTGCATCATTTTTGCATTTCTATCTGTATATTTTTTATTACATTTTGCATCAACAATTTCAAGCTCAATACTTCTTTGTTTTACAGTACTTGAATTTATCTCTACATTCTCTCCTTTATTAGTAATCTCAAAAAAATCTGGTATCATTTCTTTTATATAATTAGGTATTTTTATATTTTCTACATCTTGTCCTTTTGTGGCCTTTTCTGGCAACTGAATAAGTAAATTTGATACATTTGTAAGGTCTAATTTCTTTGACTGTACGATCTCGTCATCTATAACAATATCATCATCTTTTTGACCTTTATCAGTCTCTTTTTTTTCTGATTTAGTTTTAGCTATATCAAGCTTTATATCAGCTTTAGAAAACAATAAGTTCTCAATATCTAGTGTTTCATTCTCATTATAATCTATATCTGCTAATGATTCATCATACATGTTGTTTTCTTTATCTAAAATATTATCTGTTTCACTTTCCAAATCATCATACAAAGTATCTTCTACATTTGACACATCATATTCTATATCATCACTTATTTTATCTGCTTTTTCCATTTTTTGATTTTTTTCTACTTTTTTTAATTTATTTACTTTTTTTAAATCATCATTTTCTATATCATCTTTTTGTTGTTCTTGTTTTTCTTCATCAATGTCTATGTCTATATCTATGTCTATGTCCATATTTGATAAATCAATTTTAGGAACTGTTATATTCCCTATGACATCATTGTTATTAGTATAATTGATTTTTTCTTCTTTTTTTTCTTCTTTTGCTTTATCTTCACCTAAAAATTCAGATATACTTTTTATGTTATGTATATATTGTTTTGTAGAAAATATTTGTTTTTGATCAACTAACTCTTTTATCTTATCTGTATTTAAAGGTAGAAATTCAATGGTTTCTATCTGTTTTAATATTTCTTTCATTGTATTTTTATACATAGATTTTTCTTCTTTAACATTAAAATCAAATTCTACAGTTGTATAAAAAGAAATATTTTCTTTAAGTCCACCATCAGATATATTGCCATTTGAAGAAAGAATCACAGCAGAGTCTGTATATTCAAAAACTATAACATTACTATCATATTCTTCAACATTATTATTGTTATACATATATACATTTTTCGAATATTTCAATATTAGCTCAAGCATTGTTTTTGTTGTATTTTTTTTATCTACTCCTATATAGAATAATAGGTCAGATTTTGTATCTATAAAATTTTCTTCTAAAATATTAAGTCCTGATTCTTTAAATATTCCACAAAAAAAATACACTTTTTTTGGCTTTTCTTCAAACCTTTTATTAATATATTCTAAAAGTGTATCTTGTTCTTTATTTTGAATTTTAAAATTCATTTGCATATTTCATTTCTCCTTATTCACTACTCGTATAATATCATATAATAACATATTTGAGTCTACATACTAACATTTATATATATAATATACCAAATTATATCAAATGTAAATATTTTTATATAATTTTAATAAAAATATTACTCCCTCTTTTCTAAAAATTTATCAAATATACTAGTATATAATACTAAGTAAGCAAGAGAAATACAATATCCCGCTATTACATCACTAGCATAATGTACACCTAGATATATTCTACTTAATCCAATAAACCCTATCATGAATGATAAAACTATATATATTGGCCATTTAGCATAAGAATTTTTCACATATTTATGAGTATAATATATTATTAATCCATAAAAGGCCATACTTACCATAGCATGTCCTGATGGAAAACTATAATCTGTTTGATCTATAAGTCTTAAAATGTTAGGCCTTTGTCTTTGAACTATATTTTTTAATATAAAATTCAATCCACCAACTATTACTAAATTTAATATTATACTAAAACCAATTTTTCTATTTCGAATAACTAAAAAAAGAACTAAAGCAAGTGGCGGAACAAAATATATTCCTGACATGTTAGTTACAACTTTAGCCAAAAACGTAAGTGAATCTGATATGTAATCATCTAAAAAATTATATACCCACATATCAAAATACACAATTTCATTGCTAAATAAATTTTCTAGTATATACACAAATATTATAACCGAGATAAGTAAAACCAACCATTTATAATCTTTTTTAAAAATTTCTTTTACCCTATTCATCTTTCGTCCCTTTACTATAACTTTTGGCTGGGGTAGCTGGATTCGAACCAGCGAATGCGGGATTCAGAGTCCCGAGCCTTACCGCTTGGCCATACCCCAATATCTAAAGTAGTATTATTATACTACTTTTAAAAATATATTTCAACATATTTCTACACATATAAATTTTTATATCTATTTACTTTCTTTATTATGTAGTTTTCAAGTTTATCCATAAATGCATCCGGTTTAATTTCTCCTGTAGCAACCATAGCAAGCCCTTTCTCCCAACTTGCAGTAAGTTCAGGATTGAGTAGATCTGGCATTGATTTTCTAACTATTTTATATATTTCTAATCCTTTTTTTGAAGGTGTTAATATCTGAGTTTTATTATTTAAATCAATATAATTTATTCTTATTAATTTTTTAATTATTTCTGCTCTTGTAGCACTTGTTCCAATACCACTACCTTTTATCTGTTCCCTTAGCACATCATCTTCTATTAATTTACCAGCATTCTCCATTGCAAGTATAATAGAACCAGAAGTATATCTTGTAGGTGGTGATGTTTCTCCTTCTTTTATATCAATATCTTTTATACTTAATTCTTGTCCTTTTTTTAGTTTTTTTAATATATCTGCATCAATTTTTACATTTTCTTCCGTTTTAGATTCATTATCTTCTGTATTTTTCTCATTTTCATCATTTGAAATTTTTTTTGAAACTTCTAAATATCCTAATTTTGTACATACTTTACTATTAGTATAGAATTTCTCTTTTCCACAACTTAATATTATTGAAATTTTACTATACTCAGCGGGTGGATAAAATATTGAAAGAAATCTCTTTATTATTAAATTTAAAACGTTTTTTTGAATTTGGTTTAAATTATTATAGTTTTCAAATCCTGATCCTGTTGGTATAATTGCATAGTGATCTGTTATTTTAGAATCATTTACAAATTTACTTTTTGATATATTTGTGCTATATTTTTCTTTTATCATCTTTTCAATTATACCTTTTATTTCTTCATCTTTGTTATTTCTTGCTAACCCATTTAAGTTTTTATTAATTTCTTTTGCAACAGCAGAAGAAAGAACCCTTGCATCTGTTCTTGGATATGTAATTAACTTTTTTTCATAAAGGCTTTGAGCTATATTTAAAGTTTCATCTGGACTTATTTTATATTTTTTTGTACATTCATTTTGAAGTTCAGCTAAATTAAATAGTAACGGTGGCTTTTCTTTAGTATTTTTTTTAGTAATATCTTCAATCAACACTTTATCATTAGAAGCTAACAAATCTTCTCTTAATTTTTTAGCATCATTTTCTTTTAAAAATCCTGTATCATTATATAGCAATGGCGAATTATAGTATGTGGAGTTTTCTTGTACTTTCCAATCTCCACTAAAACTCATATCTTCTTTTAAAAAATTTGCTGATACTCTATAGAATTTAGTTTTACTAAATTTTAATATTTCATTTTCTCTCTCTACTACCATACCTAACACACAAGTCATTACTCTTCCTATAGATATAGCAGAATGTTTTTCATCTAATTTCATTGCCAAATCATATGAATATTTTACTGATAATAACCTTGAAAAATTTATTCCTATAAGATAATCCTCTTTTGCTCTTAAAAATGCAGAATATGCCAAATTATCATACTCTGATATATCTTTTGCATTCTTTATTCCATTTAATATTTCCTCTTCTGTTTGAGAGTCAATCCATACACGCTTTTTTATTTTACCAACAACACCTACCATATTATCAACTAATCTATATATATACTCTCCTTCTCTTCCAGAGTCAGTACATACATATATTGTATCTACATCTTGTCTTGTAAGGATTGTCTTTACAGTATCAAATTGTTTCTTTACATTTTCAATAACTTCATATTTATACTCTTTAGGTATAAATGGAAGTGTTTTAATTGACCATTTTTTAAGATTTTCATCATATTTTTCAGGATAACTCATTGTAACTAAATGTCCTACACACCATGTAACTATATAATCACTAGACTCCAAGTATCCATCATATCTCTTCGAATTTATTTTTAACGCTTTTGAAAATTCAATTGCTACACTAGGTTTTTCTGCTATTATTACTTTTTTTCCCATTTTTTCTCCTATTTTTATAGTGCTTTTTTTAAATAAAATAAAGTATAAACAATATATTCATACTTTATATTTTGCATTATTCTAATATTTTTTGTACTCTTCCAACTATACCGTTAGTGAGTCTTACTTTGATTCCTCTTGGATGCATTAAACTGTTTGTTAATATATCTTGTACTACTCCTTCAGTTAATTTACCAGTTTTTTGATCTTCTTTTTTTACAATCATTACATTAATTCCAGGTTTAATATTGTTTCTTATTGTACCATCCATTTTACACCTCTTTACTCTTTTTTTGACTTTTTGATTTTTTAGATTTATTCTCACTTTTTATAACTTTGTCTTCTTTCTCTTCTTTTAATTCTTTATTAACAGTAATTTTAGTGTTTTTCTTAGATGTTTTTTTAGGTATATCCTCTCTTTTAATTGCAATATAGAATGTAGTACCAATACCTTTTTCAGACTCAAAAGTAATCTCTCCTCCAAATTCTCCTTTTATTACAGAATACGCAAGATATAGTCCAAGACCTGTACCAATTGTACCTTTAGTAGTAAGTATATTTTTAAATATATATGGTTTTATTGCATCATCCATACCACCAGCAAAATCAATAATTTTTATCATTGCCATATTAGATGGTGCTTTTGTAACGACAACTTCAATTTTACCAGATTTATCACCATATGCCTGTACCGCATTTATTATTAAATTAGTAAGTACTTGACCTAATTTAGTTGGATCACCTTTTACAGTTAACTCATCTTCTATTTTAATAACAAGTTCACAATTGTGCTTCATAACTTCATTATATGATATTACTTTTATATCATTTATAACATCTGAAATTTTAAATTCTACATTATTGGTTGAACCTAAATTTCTAATTTGATTTCTCATACTATTTACAATATTTATAATCTTATCTGCACAGTTATCCATTCTTTGCAATAATTCTTTTTCCTCATCTGTTCTATCTCCAAGCATCTCTCTAAACATTAATATTCCACTTTTTATAGCAGATATTGGCGTGTTTATATCATGAGCAACACCACCAGCAAGTTCACCTATAGAAGCAAGTTGCCCTTGTTTTACTATAACATCCTGTCTTGCTTTTAATTCTTTTATATCTATCTTATGCTCAGTTATATCTTTAAAAAATATTAAAGTTCCTGCATATTCTTTACCATCTTTAAATTTAATTGGTTTTATATCTATTTGAAAATACTTTTCTAAATCTTCGCTAAATTCAATATGGTATTCTTTTATAACAACATCATCATTATTAATTTTAGCTTTATTTATATCATTTTCTAACCCATACATTACTTCTATGTTATTTGTTTTTATAACATCATATAAATTATCTTGTTGGACTAATCCAATCTCTTCAAAAAACACTCTATTAAAAGCAATATTTCTATCTATTATTTCTCCATTATTTGATATAAATATAAAAGGATCATCCATTAAATCCGTAACTGTTCTTAATGCTATTGGCGTTATATTAAAAGCCTTAAATTTAATAATGGCAAAATAGCAAAATGTTGATGTTACTATATATAATATAGGTGTTAAATATACAGTTATAGGAACAATTTGAAGTATTCCAATTGAATCACCAAGAAGCGGTAATATCACACCAACAAGTATTAAAAAAGTTTGTCTTGAAAAAAATCCAGATCTTTTTATTGTTGTTGTCATTATCATTATCATTGAAGATATATACAATAAATATGAATATATTGCATAAACTAAAAATACTGGACCATATTCTATTTGATCAAGTGATGATGAATAATGTTTATAGAAAAGTCCATGAAAACTATTAGTACAAAGAACTATCCAAAATAGAAATGGAAAAACATATAAAAATCTAATCTTTTTTAAAAAATTTTCATGTCCTGAATATATTAAAGCTATCTTTACAAGCATTATTGGCGTAAATGAAGCAACAAAATATGATACATAATCAAAATATATAAGTGGCACATTAGTTTTTTCAAAAATTATCTGTAATATAAGAGTAAAAACATGAACAAGCAATGTACAGTTAATAAGTATAAACTGATTATGTAATTCGTTTCTATCTTTTGCTTTATACAAGCTATATATCATTACAAGTACTGTAATCATAGCAAGTATAAGGACTAGTAATGTATTACTATATATCAAAGCACATCCCTCTCTTTCATATACCATATTAAGTATATCAGATATGCATCAAATATTCAACAGATAGAGCTTAAAAATTAAAAAGAGTCAAAATTATTATAATTTCAACCCTTTAATATTTTATTTTTTGTTAAATATAACAATTATTATTCAGCAATCCATAAGCAGTATAATGTCTCAGATATTCTCACATCTTCAGGCGTAAAAACAGTATTTATAGTTTCAGCAGCAGACATCTTGGCCATACTATGCTCACTCGAAGCTTCATCATACATCATTTCGCTTTTATATCCTCTTGAAACATATTCAGTTGTAAATGGTTTAAAATCTGTTTTAGCACAATATTTTATCTGAACTTTTACACCATTCTTTAAAAACATTAACAAGTCATGAACCGACACCAGATTTTCTATATTCTGAGTTTATAAACATATTATATTATTCAGTCCTTTTTTTCTATTAGATAAGAATTATTAAAAATAGAACCTGCTAGATAACCTATAATTTTGTTTTCTTATTATCCTACAAATATAACCCCATTTTTGATAATTTTAAAAAAAATTCCTACCAACTTCTACGTAAGTCCAACCGACTTTTATAATATTATCAAAATTATCAAATTCCACATTATTAAAATAATTTAATAAAAAAACAGTGCCTTTTCCAGACACTATTTTAAGTATTTGTATATTGCGAACCTACCTAAATAGTAGATAATGTTCGTATATAAACTATATGGTGCGGGTGATAGGACTTGAACCTACACACCGGTTGGTATCAGCTTCTAAGACTGACGCGTCTGCCAATTTCGCCACACCCGCTTGAACATAAATATAATAACACATTTATATATACTTTGTCAATAGTTTGAGTTGATTTTTAAGTAATTAAATAAATCACTAAAATAAAACGTTTAGTAATATAAACATATTTTAGTGATTTATTTAACATTGTTCTTTTATATTTCTAATTATATTATTTATCTTAAAAAACCATTTATTATTTCCGCTTCAGCCTCTTTTTCTGAAAGTCCAAGTGTCATTAGTTTTATAAGCTGTTCTCCTGCTATTTTACCAATCGTTGCTTCATGTACAAGATTTGCATCTACATTATTTGCAATAACCTCTGGTATTGCTATAACCTTTGCTTTATCTTTTATAATAGCATCACATTCTGTATGTGCATAGCATTTTGAATTTCCATATGTCTTTGAAATAAATTCTTGATATGAATCATCCGTTGCAACAGACCTTGATTTTACATGTGTACTTGAATTTACACCATTTAATTTTATATCAAATATGGTTTTAGCGAATTGTATGCCATGTGTCATTATTTTTTCTGATACAACAAAGTTTGTATTTTCGTTTAACTCCCCTTTTGTTTCTCTTATAGTAGAATCAACGCCTTTTATTTGATAGCTTTCCATATCCATCATACTATCTTCTTCTAAATATACTTCTGTTACAGGATTTAATATTCTTTTTCCTGTACCTTCTCCTTCTCCATAATGTTTTTCAATATATTTTACTCTTGCTCCTTTTTTTAAGAAAAATCTATGAATTCCATTATGTAATGAATCATGGTTTTTATCATTATGAATACCACATCCTGCAATTATTGTTACATCTGCATTTTCTCCTATATAGAAATCATTATATACTAAGTCATTTACTCCACTTTCAGTTATAATAACAGGAATATGTACATATTCATCTTTAGTGTTTTCATTTACAATTATATCTATACCTGGTTTATCTTTCTTTGGCACGATATTTATGTTTTGTGTCACCTGTCTTTCTATTCCTTTTCCATTTTTCCTTATGTTATATGCACCTTTTCTTATTCTGCTATAATCAGTAATGCTATTTAGAAGATTTATATCTAAGTTTTCCATTTATAGCACCTCCTCTTTTTGCACAACATGGCTTTCTTACTACCATTATGTTATTTAGAATATCTGCACTTGTACCAATACTTTCTATTCTTCCATTTTTCATTAATATAACCTCATCAGCTATATTTAGTATTTTTTCTTGGTGTGATATTATAACAGTAGTACCTTTTACTATGTTTCTCATATTTTCAAATACCTCTATTAAATTTTCAAAACTCCATAAGTCTATACCCGCTTCAGGTTCATCAAAAATAGTTAATTTTGAATTCCTAAGTGCAACAGTCGCAATTTCTACTCTTTTTAATTCTCCTCCAGATAGTGAATTATTTATTTCACGATCTACATATTCTTTTGCACAAAGGCCTACTTTTGATAAAACCATACATGCTTCTTTTTTATTTAAGTCTTTTTTAGATGCAATTTTTAAAAGATCATATACTGTAATTCCTTTAAATTTAACAGGTTGCTGAAATGCAAAACCTATTCCTAACTTTGCTCTTTCATCAATATCTTTATTTGTTATATCTTCACCATCAAATACAACAAAACCAGAATCTGGTTTTTCTATTCCCATAATTATTTTAGCTAAGGTAGATTTACCACTTCCATTGGGGCCAGTTATTGCTACAAATTTATCTGTATCAATTTTTAAATTTATATTATCTAATATCTTTTTATTATCTCTTTCGAAACATATATTTTTTAATTCTAACATCTAATATCTCCTTTCTGTTATATTTTAGTACATAAATAAAATGTACAAGATTAATATATATATACACAAATTGTTTAAAAAGGCAAAAAAGCACCCATATTATAACGGGTGCATATGTAAAATATTATTAACCTATCTCTAAGTCATTTAATTTTTGCTCAAACTCTGCAATTCTTTGTTCAGTTTCGTATTGCTCTACTCTATTTAAAGCATATAGATATTTTCTTTCTTGTGAAAGTAATGCTTGATATTCATCATTCCAATCCTCATGATTTCTTAATGATGCATGTACATCATTTAATTTCTCTTCAAGGACCATTTTAACTGGCTCTAATAATGAACCTGATTTATCAATTTTTATACCACTATCTACCATATATGCTAATACTTCTGCAAAGATTCTTTCACCTTGTACGTTAACATTTGAATCTGCGTTATCATGAAGTATATTTACTACTTTATTTACTTCATTAACTCCTGCTTTTTCAAATATAGTATCAACTCTTGAATCAATAAATTGACCATTTTCTCCAAAAACTTCTTGACCTTTTATAAATAAGTCAACATTATTTTGTATTATTCTAGCTTGCTCTAAAGGTAATTCAGCTGTTGCTATTTTTAAAGCATGTCTATCATAATATTTTCTAAATGCACTGTTACACATTTCAGCACATTCAGTATATGGTTTGAAAAATTGAGCATAATCTCTTAAAACTTGATGCTGTGTTTTCTCACCACTTACATTTTCCATAAGTTCCTCTATATTCTCTCCAAAATATGCTGATACTTTATGATCTACTGCATCCGGCTCATATTTTGGCTCTTCCTGAATTTCTTCCTTATTTTCAACTTCAGGACTTTCCAACATTAAATATTTGTCTTTTGGAGAAAACATTTTTGCAATAGCTTTTTTGAATGAATCTATATCATCCAAAAATAATTGCCACTCATTTTTCAAAAAATCTAACATATAAACACCTCATTCGTATATAACAATATTTTCTATTTAGAATTATACAAAATTTATCGAAAAAAAGCAATAACAATATTATAATATTTATATTACAATATTGTTACATTTTAATATTTAAAAATTTATATGTTCTCTAAAAGCCTTTATTATACTGGTGTTCATAATGATTTTATATGTGTTTTTCAACTAAATTTTGGATATTATTTCTATTTATATATCCGACATTTTTTTCGACTAATTTACCATTTTTAAAAATCATTATTACAGGAATAGAATCAATTCCATATTTTCTTACCAAATTAGGTGATTCATCAACATTTATTTTAACAATATCATAGTCTAAAGATGACCTACTATTTGCAAGTTCTTCTAACTCTGAAGAAAGCTTTACACAAGGTCCACACCAAGGTGCAAAAAAATCAACTACAATCACTCTATCATCTTTTATAACCTCAGATGAAAAGTCATTTTCTCTAATATACTTTATCATATCATACCTCCTTTATTTTGCATAGACAAACATATCTTTGTATGGGAAAGTTGTAATTGCACTATAATCCCATATTAATATATTTGTATATCCCATTTGATTTAATATTCTTATTGCCTCTTTACTTCTTGTTCCTGTAGAGCAATATATCATTATGTTTTTATTATTATCTAAATTAACACTTCTTAGAGTTTCAAGCATTTCTTCAACAGGTATATTTATTGCATTTTGTATATGTATAGCATCATATTCTCTTTTAGTTCTAACATCTATTAATATAACATTATTTGATCTTATAAGCTCTGCTGCAGTTTCTTTATTTACCAATTTATATATACATCTGTTATTGTTAAATAGTGTCTTAGTTCTAGGCTGAACTCTCATCATTTTTGCATTTGAATTACCACGCATATTCATAGTAATATTCATTTTTCCGAATTTTCTTATGTTCTTTATAACACGATCAAAAACAAGCATAGATTATACCTCATTTCTACTTAGTATAATTTATGCTTGTTTTGTATTTTTATGAATAATTATTTATCTGTACCTAATCTTTTATTTATAAATACCTTTACAATATCTAGTGTTAATATAGCAGCAATACTTATAACAGCTATTGAAATGTATAAATTTGTTGGTAGTGGTACAATCTGTAACCAACTAGATAATACTGGCACTAAAATTATAATTAATTGTATAATCATAGCACCTAATACGCAAAGTAACATTGGTATATTAGAAAATAGTTTCATTTCAAATATACTCTTCGAATTTGATCTACATGCATAAGCAAATAATATCTCTATTGTTGATAATGTTATAAATGAAACAGTTGTTGCAAATGATTCAATCATATAGGCATTTAAAACTAAATTATAGAATAGAATAACTGCTATTGTTTTTATAACTCCAAAAGAAACAATTTTAGAAACTAAATATTTATCAAAGAATTTTCCATTTGAAGATCTAGGCTTCTTTTTCATTATATCTTTTTCTTCTTTTTCAAAGCCAAGTGCAATTGCAGGTATTGTATCACTTATCAAATTTATCCAAAGTATTTGAATAGGTAATAAAATAGTATAGTTAAACAAAGTAGCAATAAATATTATTAAAACTTCAGCTAAGTTAGAAGCAAGCAAATATACTATTACATTTTGAATATTTGTATATATTCTTCTACCTTCTTTGACTGCTAAAACTATTGTTGCAAAGTTGTCATCAGATAATACCATACTAGATACACTCTTTGATACTTCTGTACCAGTAATGCCCATACCAATACCAATATCAGCAGCTTTTAAAGCGGGAGCATCGTTTACTCCATCACCTGTCATTGCAACAATTTTGCCAATACTTTTCCACGCTTTTACGATTCTTATTTTATTTTCAGGAGAAACCCTTGCATATACTTTTATATTTTTTATTCTGCTTAATAACTCTTTATCCGACATTTCATCAACCATAGAACCAGTTACAGCTTGTTTTTCATCTGTAATAATACCCAATTCTTTAGCAATAGCCACGGCAGTATCAATATTATCACCTGTTATCATAATAGGTGTCATTCCTGCACTAAAACATTCTTTTATAGCATTTAGAGCTTCTTTTCTTGGCGGATCTATCATACCAATTAATCCCATAAAAACTAGATCTTCCTCTAATTTATCATCGCTTAAGTTTTTATATTCATTATCCACATCTTTATATGCGAATGCAAGTACTCTTAAAGCTTGTTTTGCCATTAAAATATTATCTTTAATAATATTTTCTTTATCTTCAGAAGTTATTTTCTTAATCTTTCCATTTATATTTATTTTGGTACATCTAGATATAACAGATTCGACTGCACCTTTAGTACAAACAATATAATCAGTATCATTTTTATTAACAGTTGTCATCATTTTTCTATTAGAATCAAAAGGAACCTCATATACTCTTTTATACTCATCTTCCATTTTATCTTTATCAAAATTAAAATTTTCTCCAAAAGTTATTAAAGCAGTCTCTGTTGGATCTCCTAGTTTTACCTTGTATCCGTTTTCTTCTCCAAACTTAGTATCATTACATAACATGTATGTTTTTGAAAAAATATCAAATCCTTTTACTTTTTCAATATCACTTTTTTCTTTGTTCACATCATATATTTTAAGACCAATATATGCTTTTCTTACAGTCATAATGTTTTGTGTAAGCGTACCTGTTTTATCTGAACAAATTATTTCTGTACTTCCTAAAGCTTCAACAGATGATAGTTTCCTTACTATAGCATTCTGTTTTGCCATTTTTTGTACACCTATTGCAAGTATTATTGTAATTACTGCAGCAAGTCCTTCTGGTATAGCTGCAACAGCAAGCGATACTGCAAGCATAAATACATCAATAATTTGATTTCCTTGAACATATCCTACAACAAACATAATTATTGCAATAATTATAACAAGAAAACTAAGTTTTTTACTTAAATCATCCATTTTCTTTTGCAAAGGAGTCTTTGTTTCTTTATCAGTGGATATTGCATTTGCAATTTTACCAAGTTCAGTATTCATACCAGTTGCAGTTACAACTGCTTCACCCCTACCGTATACTACACTACTACCAGAATATAGCATGTTAAATCTTTCAGCTAAAGGAATTTGCTTTTCATCATCTATTTTTCCCTTTTGCTTATCTATTGCTACTGACTCACCAGTTATAGCGGCTTCTTCCACTCTTAAACTATGATTTTCAACAATTCTCATATCAGCCGGAACATAATCACCTGCTTCAATTAAAACAATATCTCCTACTACTAATTCCTCAGTCTTTATACTTACGACTTTTCCATCTCTTTTCACTTTTATATATGGAAGAGACATTTTAGCAAGTGCTTCAATTGCTTTTTCAGCTTTACTTTCCTGTATAACACCAAGAACAGCATTTAAAAATACTACAAAAAGAATAATAATTGTATCAGTAAAAGGTTCATTTGTCCTATATGATACTACAGCTGAAAGAATTGCTGAAATTATTAAAATAATTATCATAATATTATTAAATTGTTCTAAAAATTTAAAAAGCAAACCTTTTTTCTTTGTCTCTTTTAATTTATTTAATCCATTTTTCTCTAGTCTTTTTTTAGCCTCATCTTCTGTTAAGCCATTATTACTTGATTTAAAGAGTCTTACTACCTCTTCCGATGATAATAAATAATACCTTTCTTCCATCTTCATCCCCCTATAATATAATAATATTAAATATTTTATCATATATACTAATTTTTTTCTATATTTTATTACATATTTTTTATAATTATAACAATCTCTTCGAGATAAAAATAACGCTTTAGTGAAAATACACTAAAGTGTTATTTAATTTTATTATAACGAAGGACTAACTGTAATTGTTGGTCTAAACGAAACAGAACTATGTGTTAATCCTTGAAGAGACTGTACAGAAAACATATTAGAAGCACTTGCTGATTGTGATTGTGTTCCACCTCTTATAAAGAAACAAGTATCAGCAGTAACAAAGTAACTATTCTTATTATACCAAGCCGTAACTCCTACGCCTGTAGATGTTTCATATAAAGCATCACCTTTTTTATTTAAACTTGCAGCATAATTTTCTCCTTGTGTGTCACTAGAACCTACAGCATATACATCTATATATCTTGAATCAGCATTTGTTAAACTTAAACCATATGTTGTCAAATTAGAATTACCATTGTTTAAATATGCTGCTGTATACTCCCAAGCTCCTCCACTCATATCGTATATTCCATATATATTTCCTGTAGTACTAGCATTTACTCCATAAGTTGTGTCATTATATGGATAAGTTGTAGCTGTACTAGCAGCACTTACACTTGTTCCAGCTTGACCTGTGATATGGCTAGAATTTGGATTTTTCCATACTTCACTATTTTTACCATAGACGCTTTGAGTTAAATACGTAACTGCTCCCCATTCTACATTTTTCATTAAATGAGTATCTATACCTTGACCAGTTGTACCCCAACCATACTGAGTACCATTTGTTGATTCCATATTTCTACACGCTGTAAATATATCACCTATTGTTACACCTCTAAGAGAAGATACTCCAGGTTTTGAAGCTATTGATGAAAGTGAACCACTTGCTTCAAACTTTGCTACCCATATTCCTTTTAACTCTATATTTCCAAATGTAAATGCAGGATGGATTATATATCCATTTGTGTTTGTTGTACTAGTTTCAAGTAAAAAATTTATGTTTATAGTCTGAGCTGTTGATGTATGTGGATTTTGTATATTATATTCATATCTTGGTATCCATACCCACAAAGAACCATCTGCAGTCATTGCATTAGCCCATTTTTTTGCTGTATAATCATACCAATCAGGATCATCTGCATTTACACTTACCCAACTACTTCCATTCCATTTTACAGGTGTCATACCAGTTGCAAGTTCAGGAGCATTTACCGTAGCTTTTTTTACCCCAGTTATTAATTTAGCTTGAATATCTGTATCAATAACCAAATTATTTATGTATGCATAATTTCCAGCTTTATCTTCTATATATATTGTCATATTTTGAACATATGCATCAATAGGAATAATATCTTTTGTAACTTCTTTTCCACCATTCTTAAAATAGTCCTCTATTTTATCTGCAGGAATATTTTCATTTTCATATTTTACTACTTTAACACCGCTTATATCATCTTTTTTTTCTGTTATATCAATATATGCATATGTTGTAGAATCAGATGAACTTTGTAGTATTTTTTGAGTCCCGACTGTAAGAGTTGGAGCTGTTTTATCAACATTGTCAACATCATATTTTGCTGATTTTGTTACTGAATCTTTAGTATAATTTACTTGTACTGTATAATTTCCAGACATTCCACTTATTTTATACACATAATAATCTGAATTGGTTTCTTGTAAAGATACTTTACTTGTGCTGTTATTTGCCAGTACTGTGATTGTAGAATATGTAACTGGTATTTTTACTGTTACATCAACATCGGAATTTGTCCATTTAATACTACTTGGAGTAAATATTATTCCTTCTTGAATTAAGTCAGAACTAGTTGATAATACTGAGTAGTCAATTGCACTTCTTAACTCATCAGTAAGTGCAAAATATTTTTTTGTTCCAACAGAAAGACCTTTAACATAATATACCTTACCAGTCGTTGTTGAAAGTGCGTAAATATCATTATCAGATGAATTACTTATCTGCCCATATTTTAAAGTTGTAATTCCTATTTTAGAATAATCAATTTTTTGTAATACTAGACTATCTCCAGCAGCTGATATATCTCCAGAAAATTGAGATACAGCCTCACTAGATAATTTAGTTGTATTTACCACAACAGAGTCAGTCACAGGATACTCTCCATTTGTTTTTATAACATAGGAGTCAACTACATCTTGAATAGATGCTATTTCTGTTGCAAATGAAATTTTTTTAGAATTATTTGCCGTCCCTATACCAGAGATTGTAACTGTCGTAAGCAATATTACCATTATAACAATGGCAGTTGTAAGTGCAATCAAAGAAATACCTTTTTTCATATATATACCTCACTATTTATTTAAATCTATTAAATCTAAAAGATCATCTGTTAATGTATAAAATGTATCATATCCTGATTTATATCCAGCTACATAATATATATTAC
Source organism: uncultured Clostridiaceae bacterium (assembly GCA_964593045.1). Taxonomy (GTDB): domain Bacteria; phylum Bacillota; class Clostridia; order TANB77; family CAG-465; genus JAOAHC01. Next base: position 61,738 of record CAZQJQ010000001.1, on the reverse strand, counting down.
CAGTATCTTGAGAAACAGCATAAACATCTTTACTACCAGAGTCCTGCGTTCCACGTTTTGCTTCATCGACATCTGCTTCATATAGGTCAATTTTATATAATGTAATTACCCCATCCGGATATCCTTGTTCCTCTTTAAATTGATAAACATCTCTATCTTCTATAGAAGACAAATCAATTTGTATTGAATCGGATATAGGATATTCACTATTTTTAAAATAATATTTTTCAACCTGACTTTCAACTAGATAAAGTTCATTTGCAAATTCTTTTTTGCTTGTCTTAGTTAAAATATCACGTGAACGAATTACTATAGCAGAAAGTAGTATTCCTATTATAACTATGGTTGCAACGAGTGCAATTAAAGAAATTCCTTTTTTAAAATCTTTCGTTTTCATTTTTACCTCTCAAAATATATATATTAATTTTACACTTTAGCAAAACTTTTGTCAATAAAAGTGTGTGCAAAACATTAATATATTATTATATTAATTTATTTTTTGTTTTTTATCTTTTTTCATTTTTTCTTTTTTATTTTTCTCAATATTCTCTTTTATAATGCTTATAGCATCAATTTTCTTTGAATCTGCTTGCTTAGGTAACTTAGAAAGAAGTTCCATGAGTTTTTTATCTTTTTTATTCTCAAACAACTCATTCATCTTCTCTTTTAAATTATTAACTAATTCATTTTTAATATTCTCGCTGTTTTCTTTAGATTTTCTATGTTCTTCAATAATATATCTAGTTACATCTTCTCGTATATCTTTTAATTTTTTCTTCAGTGACATTGCCACATTAAATGACCTTATTGTATCATAAATCATAAGCGTAAATATTACTATTGCAAAAACCACCTGATATTTTTTTCCTATTCCTAATATAATACTATCGAAAAATGGATTAATGCAATATACAACAATTATACCCATCACACCAAAAAGCAATGAATTTTTAATACACACTCTTCCATTTATATTAAATTTCTCATGCGAATAATCCCACCATTTATTTGCAAATATTTTTTCCATAATATAACTGGTTAAATATTCAAGTATTGATGTAACTATTACCGTCATAACAAAAAGAGCAATAGGATCGGAATGATATTTTTTTAGTACAAATATAACTAGCATAGCACCAAATCCATAAATTGGACAATATGGTCCATATAAAAATCCTCTATTTTCAAATTTAAATTTATTATATATAAACGTATAAACTATCTCACATAGATATCCAAATACTGAATATATAAAAAATATTAAAAATATATATGAAAAATTATATAATATATCCATTTCTTACACCTTCTAAACTACATCTTATTTCATATACCCAATTATATCATATTTTATACAAGCTATGCAATTATTTAATTGAATTTTAAAAATTAATATAGTATAATTAAAAAGGTGATTTTATGGATATTTTTTCAAGAGAAGAATTACTTATACGGTAAAACTTCTTTAGATAAATTAAAAGAATCAACTGTCGCTATATTTGGTATAGGTGGAGTTGGTTCATATGTAGCAGAAACATTAGCAAGAGCAGGTATTGGTAATATAATATTAATTGATAGTGATAAAATTTGCGAAAGCAATATAAATAGACAAATACACGCAACTACTAAAACTATTGGAAAATATAAAGTGGAAGTAATGAAAGAAAGAATCCTAGATATTAACAAGGAAGCAAATGTAACTACTTATACTACTTTTGTAAATGAAGAAAACATAGATAATATATTATCTAATAATTATGATTATATAGTAGATGCTATAGATACAATCAGTTCTAAACTTTCAATTATATTACATGCGAAAAAAAATAATATAAATATAATATCTAGTATGGGAGCAGCAAACAAACTAGATCCTACAAAATTTGAAGTATCTGATATTAAAAAAACCAGCGTGTGCCCAGTAGCGAAAATACTAAGGAAAAAGTTGAAAGATTTAGGAATTGCAAACTTAAAAGTTGTATATTCTAAAGAAGAGCCTTTAAAAATAAATAGTGAAAATTTAGATGATAATGGCAAAAAAATATTAGGAAGCATTTCTTTTGTACCATCAGCTGTTGGTATTATAATCTCTTCTGAAGTAGTAAAAGATATTATACATCCTATCATATAATGTAAATCATTGTGAAATAACAATTTAAATGGATAGATTAAAAATAGAATAGAGATACACTCTCTATTCTATTATGCTTTCTATACTTTCTATATTTTCTATATCCATACTTTTGGTATGTTCAATAGGTTCCCATACTTGTTTCTTATTAAACATACATATTATATTTATTGGCAACCATGTTAGCATAAATAATCCCATTGTTAGTATACCAACTACTGACTTTTTTGTTTTTTTCTTTTCTACTGAAACCACAAAAGCAGATATTATAATAGATATGCAATATACAATAAGTGCTAAAATTATTTTACCTGCATAAATTGACCTAAAAACATCATATGCTGGTATACTTAAAATATTATATATTAACAAAACTGCAATTACTACAAATGCTAAAACCTGCATAACAGGTGCTAAGAAAAACATGGCCATATCTAGTCCTTGAGGTACATCTGATTTTATAGCTTTCTTAAGCAAAGGTTTAAAATATTTGACCAAACATTGAAGTGTTCCTTTAGACCAACGTTTTCTTTGTTTCCATGATTCATTAAACATTATAGGCTGTTCATCATATGTTATTGCATTTTTCACAAATGCAATTCTACAATTATTGCAAGCACATTGAGCAGCAAATTCTATGTCTTCAGTTATTGTTTCTGTATTAAAGCCAAATTCTTTTATAACATCAGCCTTGACCATAAATCCTGTTCCATTTATAGAGGAAGACCAACCCATATTCATTCTTGCTTTATTAAAGAAATAATTTTGTACCCAATAAAATATGGAATAACAACTAGAAACCCAACTATCATATGGATTTTTGCTATCTCTATAGCCCTGTGCAACCCTGTATCCTGCACATATTGCATCATTCATTCTAGATAAAAATTCAGGATGCACTATATTATCTGCATCAAATATACAAAATGCATCATATGTATCGTTTGTTTTAAATATATGATCAAAAGCAAATCTTAAAACTTCACCTTTTGATGAAACTTCAACAGTACAATCAATTATTTTTGCTCCAGAATTCATTGCTACTTCTCTTGTATTATCTGTACAATTATTTGGAATAACATAAATATCATATTTATCCTCTGGATATTTTTGCTTTTTAAGACTCTCTACTAGCTTACCTATTACTTTTGATTCATTTCTTGCTGCTATTAAAACTGCTATTTTATTTTTATGCGAATATTTACGTATTTTTGATTTTCTACCAAAAAATGCAAAAATGCCTGTAATTATATAATATATACCATAAACTAATATAGACATCTCTAATATATTGTATATTAACTCTACCATGTTTTCTCCTTTTTACATTACTATTACAATTATACTCTTATGTATATATAAAGTCAATATATGTCGTATTAATACACATTTTTTTGACAAATTAGTCTTTATTAATTTATATGATTAAAATAATATATTATACTAGTACAATATACTTTTTCTTACACCGCTTATTCCTACTATATTTAAAGTACTATCTTTTGTTTTATACCTTCTTACTAATCTTACAGTACAATCAGTATTATCGCATATTATATGATATCTTAATTTATGTTGATCCTCAATATAATATTTATTTTTACATCTAGATAAACAATTTTCATTTTTTACAAAAGCATCTAAAATACAATATCTTGTTGTCATAGCATTTATATAATCATCTACTAATTCTATTTTACAAACATCTACCATTTTTGCTATATCCTCATCCGTTGCATCTAATCCAGCCTCAATTACATCAAAGCCTATATCTTTAAATATTTTAGCAGAATATATGTTGGTTATATTTAAACTGTAATCTGCCACCAATAATATATTATATTTTTGCTTTAATTCAACTATCCTATTTATATATCCCATATTAGAACAGACTATACCAGAGATTCCTTTTTTTACTAATCTTTCAAGGTTATCATCAATATATTTTTCAAGATTTTTGTTTATAATATTTGGAATGTGAATATATAAATTATAGTTCGTTTTAATTTTAATAAATATATCATTTTCATATTTTAAAAAATCACATGCATTTATATATATTTTTGATATATTTCCATATAATTTAAAATCATATTTTTTGTTACTATCATATTTGTTAATATATATAATTTCATTATATATTTGTTTTTTGCTATTTTCTTTTGTTTTTGCTTTAGCAATATGAGTATCTTCTATTTTGCTTAAATTATAATTTAAATTATTTTTAATAACAGTTATATCTTTTTTTACATCATATGTATTTTCTAAACTAGAAGTTACATTTTTTCTAATTTCATTTAATTTTGAAACGGGTATAAATAATCCATCATCAAGATATATATCAACATTTGAAATTTCATATGGAGTATCATTTAATTTTGAAAAAGCATTTATTACATAATCTTTATCCATACTTTTAGTTTTTGCAAGTTCTGGTATAACATCAAATGTAGACTTTACAAAATGAATATTATCCACACGTAATTCAACATATATCTTTTTATTTTTCTCTATTTTAATAGTATAATTTATCCCTATTTTTTTAAAAAACTTATTATCTGTGTATGATTTTGAAAGTTCTCTATTTAATTTAGTACTAGATGTTTTATATACACTAGAACCAACCTCAGCTTTATTCTTTATATCTCCTATCCATACAACTTGTCCTTTACAAACATCTTTATTTATATTAACAAACTTATCATTTTTTATACAAGTTACAATAGTAGATATAACATTTGAATTGTCTAGTATTTCTATTCCATCATGCATACTTAAGTCTTGTTCTAACTTTATTTTTATATATTCTTTTTTCCTATCAATAATTTTACCTAAATAAAGTCCTGTATTTTTAGGAGAATTTATAGTTATACTTTCTTTATTACTTATGCCATTTAAATAGCCATAACTTATTCCATCTCTATTAAATATTTGCATAAGTTTAAGTTTATCTGTATCATCTACTAAACTACTTTTCATATTAATATATTTTCTATATTTTCTTGTTACCATAGCAACATATTCAGGATTTTTACCTCTTCCTTCTATTTTAAAAGAATAAACTCCTGCTTTTATTAATTTATATATATGTTCAAGTCCATATATATCTTTTTTACTTAAAATATATTTTTCTTTTTGTATAGCCTTATCATTTTCATCGTAAAGTGTATATTTCATTCTACAAGGTTGAGCACACATACCTTTATTTGCACTTCTTCCTCCTATAACATTACTCATTTGACATTGACCTGAATATGATACACATAATGCACCATGTACAAATACTTCTATTTGCATATTTGTATTCTTACATATATTTTGTATTTCATCTATACTTAATTCTCTTGCAAGAACAACTCTTGTAAATCCCATTTTTTCTAAATACTTAACTTGTTTCAAATTATGTACGGTCATCTGTGTACTAGCATGTACTGGTAAATCTGGAAAATTTGAAATAATTAGTGAAGCAAGACCAATATCTTGAACTATAACTCCATCAAGGCCATTTTGATATAACAATAAAAGATCTTTTAATGCTTCTTTTATTTCATCATCATTCATTAATGTATTTAAAGTAAGATATATTTTTACTCCACGTATATGTGCATATTTTATACATTGTATATATTCTTCAATAGTAAAATTTTTAGCCATTCTTCTTGCATTATACTTATCTAAGCCCATATATATTGCATCTGCTAAATTATTTATTGCTGAATAAAAACTTTCTTTATCACCAGCAGGACTTAATAATTCAAGCTTATTCATATTTAATTACTACCTTTCATTTTTTGCCTTACCACTTCATATAAGCAAATAGCTGTAGACACTGAAGCATTAAGTGAATCAATTTTACCAAACATAGGAATTTTTACTAAAACATCACAATTTTCCCTAACAAGTCTAGATATTCCAGCCCCCTCATTTCCTACAACTATACCAACAGCTCCTGATATTTTTGTATCAAATATATTACTCTCTCCTAGCATATCAAGTCCATATATCCATAAACCTTTTTCTTTTAAATATTTTATACTTTCTGTTATATTCGTAACTCTTGCAACCTTGAGATATGCACATGCTCCAGCAGCTACTTTTTCTACCGTATCTGTTACTTGTGATGCATTTCTTTTTTGAATTATAATTCCATGGGCACCTAAAAGATGTGCACTACGAATAATTGCACCAAGATTATGAGGATCTTCAATTTTATCTAATATAACAACAAAAGGAGCTTCATTTTTATTATTTGCCTCATCTAATATATCATCTATATTTGAATATACAAAATCGGTTATGCTTGCAACAATTCCTTGTGAATTTTTAAGAGATTTGCCTTCTTCTGATATCATTCTATCTAGTTTTGATTTTTCAGCAACAACTGTTATAACCTTATTATCATTTGCAAGCTTAACTATATCATATATTTCACGATTTCCTTTCTGAAAATATATTTTATTTATTGTTTTACCTGACAAGACTGCTTCTTGAACAGGATTTTTACCATATATTAATCCCATATGTTTTTCCTTTCTAGTAAAAAACTATAACTATATTATACATAATATATGACAAAAATTCAACTATTTTATATAACATTGATGTACCTAAGCACTTTTAGTAAAAATTTAAATATATAATAAATGATTTATTTAAAATCAAAAAATTTTAATAGAAAAAAATTCCCACCTTATTTAGGTAGGAATTAAAATAATTAAGTCATATCTTTTAGTTTGCACATTATGACAATATCACAAAGAGTTGCATTTTTGCCATTTGAAAACATACACCAATCCTTTGATTCAAATGGTATGTCAAAAAAACAAGTACTTTTATCACAATACAGCTGTGATTTAAGATTGAATGCAATAAGATTTAACGCTCTGTCATGTCCACTTACAAACGCAAGAATTTTTTTGTCAATTGCATTTTGTAATTCACTTACATCAAGTGCTCTGCAAATTGCAGTTTCAAGTTTTTTTGAATATGGAAACTCAATATACTCTGTTTCAGTATTCCTTAAAACAACAGATAAATTCTTGCCGTTTTTTCGTACTGAATCCACGTAAAGTTTCCGTATCATTTCGTTGTTTGTTTGGTTAATTTTCTCCATAAATATGCCTCCCTTAAATTTAACGGATTCCGATTTTTATATAAGATAATTATACCATATATGTCAATATATGGTGTGAAAAATAAATAAAAAAGAACATAACTCAAATTATGTCCCTATTCATCTAATTTTAATACACTCATAAAAGCATCTTGTGGAAGTTCAACACTTCCTACTTGTCTCATTCTTTTTTTACCTTCTTTTTGTTTCTCTAAAAGTTTTTTCTTTCTTGTTATATCACCACCATAACATTTTGAAAGTACATCTTTTCTTAATGCTTTTACTGTTTCTCTTGCTACTATTTTACCACCTATTGCTGCTTGAATTGGTATTTCAAACATTTGTCTTGGTATTATTTCTTTTAATTTTTCTGCTATTTTTCTTCCTCTTGTTTCTGCTTTTTGTCTATGTACAATAAATGACAATGCATCAACTACATCTCCATTTAATAATATATCTAATTTTACTAGGTTTGATTTTTGGTATTTTGATATTTCATAATCAAATGATGCATACCCTTTAGTCCTAGATTTCAAACTATTAAAAAAATCATAGATTATTTCATTTAATGGCATGAAGTATTCTAAATTTACTCTTTTTGTATCAATATACTTCATATTTACAAATTCTCCCCTACGTTCTTGACATAGTTCCATTACATTGCCTACAAATTCTTTTGGAACAATTATATCAGTTTTACATATAGGTTCTTCCATATATAATATTTCTTGCATTGAAGGTAACTCAGATGGATTGTATAAATCAATAATTTCTCCATTTGTTTTATGTACTCTATAAATTACAGATGGAGCTGTAGTTATTAAATTTAAATTATATTCTCTTTCAAGTCTTTCTTCTACTATTTCCATATGCAAAAGGCCTAAAAATCCACATCTAAAGCCATGTCCTAAAGCTGCTGATGATTCTAATTCATAATTTAAGGAAGCATCATTTAATTTTAATTTTTCAAGTGCCTCTTTTAATTCTTCATAGTCACTACCATCAGCTGGATATATACCACAATATACCATTGATTGAACTTGCTTATAGCCTTTAAGTGGCTCTTTTGCAGGATTATTTTTATTTGTTATAGTATCTCCAACTCGTATATCTGCCACATTTTTTATACTTGCAGCAACATATCCTACATCTCCTGCTCTTAACTCTTTTGTTGGCTCATATTCTCCTGGTTTAAAATATCCTACTTCAACTATTTCATATTCCTTCTTGTTTGACATAGTTATAATGGTATCACCTTTTTTTAAAGAGCCATCTTTTACTCTAACATATGCAACTGCCCCTTTATAGTTATCATAAAAAGAATCAAATATAAGGGAAGAAGTAGGTTTTGATACATCACCGCTTGGTGGTGGTATTTTTTTGACAATTTCTTCTAATACAGCTTCCATATTAAGACCTGTTTTAGCAGAAACACATGGCGCATTTTTAGCTTCAATTCCAATTACTTCTTCTATTTCATCTTTTACCTCCTCTGGTCTTGCACTAGGCAAATCAATTTTATTTATTACAGGTATTATTTCTAAGTTATTTTCAAGTGCAAGATATACGTTAGCAAGTGTCTGTGCTTCTACTCCTTGCGCTGCATCAACTACAAGAATTGCACCTTCGCATGCTGCCAAAGAACGTGATACTTCATAGTTAAAATCAACATGCCCTGGTGTATCTATTAAATTTAAAATATATTGATTACCATCATGTGCTATATATTTCATTCTTACTGCTTGGGATTTTATTGTTATTCCTCTTTCTTGTTCAATATCCATATTATCTAAAACTTGTGCATGCATTTTTCTTTCATCTATACTTCCTGTCATTTGCAATAATCTATCAGAAAGAGTAGATTTTCCATGATCTATGTGTGCTATTATACTAAAGTTTCTTACATATTTTTGATTGTCCATAAATTCTCCTTATTCTATTTTACCACTAAATTATACCAGCATTTTATTACACAATCAAGATATATTAAATATATTACAACATATTTAATAAAATTTTAAATTTTTCTTTCTTTTATTTTATATATCCGTAAAATGTAGTATAATATATGTTAGTATAGTAAGAGAGGTAAACATGTTTAATATAGGAGATATAGTAAATTTAAATGGTAGTAATATGACTGGTAAAATTATACAAAAAAATAATAAAAAAAATACATATTATTATACTATTTTAATAAACAATAAAATGGTTGAAACTAAAGAGGAAAACTTAAAAAAATGTATAAATATATCTAATGAAAAAACAAGTATAAAAAAGCATAATATAAAAATATCAGTTGATATATGTAAAGATAATCTAGAAACCGAATTAATGCTAAGACATAAAACAAAAGAGGAAGCAATAATTCTTCTCGATAAATTCATAGATAATGCCATATGTAATAATATATCAAAATTAAAAATAGTACATGGAAAAAATGGAGGGATTATTAGAAATGCCGTACATGAATATTTAAAAAAATGCCCTTATGTTCTAAGTTATCGACTAGGAGACTATTATGAAGGACAATATGGAGTTACTATAGTTATATTAAAATAAGAAAAGCTAATCTAAAATGAATAGCTTTTTAATATTTTCTAATATATGTCAAAATCAATTAAAATATAATTTGTGGAGTTTTGTCTTGATTTAACAATACCTTAATATAATCACCTTGTTTTAAATTATGTTCTTCTATAATTTTTGAGTTTTCATTTAAATCCATCCACGAAAATTGATTCATACAGTTAGGAAAATATGTATTGTAATAAATGATGCACAAAGCATATTTATTTTCAGATTTTTTATTTAGATCATAAATAAATCCTTTTACAATTACTGCGTTTGTAATATTAGGTGCTTCTTCATAAGGTGTATTAATTAACTTGTCTTTTTGTTCATCAGTTAAATTTTTTAATTTTTCTTCAAAATCTTTTTGGTATTTTTTAGATATGCCATATCATACATTTTCGCCATTTGTGACTTTTCCAATTTCAATTTAAGAATGGCTGCGATTACTTTTTCCCGCCATTTTAAAAATTGAATCTCTTTTTCTTTTTCCTTTTCTTTTTTTATCATTTCATCAATGATTTTTTGATTTTGCATAATTATGCACCCCTTCACAAATATATACTAATATTATATCACTACTTATGTAAAATATAAATAGATAGGTGCATATTTATGTATTTTTACCAAAAAATACATAAAAAATTTTAAGCATCTCATAAGCCGGGTTCTGTATTTGATAGTCATTTATCTAGGATATATATTACTATATATCTCAAGCCACCAACCTCAAAAGATGACGGGCCGTCTTAACCTTTTATTCTTGGTGTTGCTCCAAATGGGGTTTACACAAAATATATGTCACCATATATATTAGTAAGCTCTTACCTCACTTTTTCACCCTTACCATTTCTGGCGGTAATTTTCTGTTGCACTTTCCTTAGGATCACTCCCACTAGACGTTATCTAGCATTATTGCCCTATGGAGCCCGGACTTTCCTCACATATATATGCGCGACTATCTGAGATACTTAAAATCTTATATAAATATTATACCATACAATTTATTTAAATAAAAGAACATTTTATTTTTTCTCTTTTATTTTTTCTGTTTTTAATTTATTTTATTCAAAATTTTGCTCATATTTATCATACTATTTCAAATATTATTTACATAATATTGATTTTTTAATAAAACAATGTTATAATACTAATATATTTTATTTTAAAGGAGGATTTCTAATGAAAACTATCAATAAAATTTTTTTCTCGATTGATGAGAGAAAAACACGTAGTCGGCTAAAGCTATTCTTGAAAAATCCAATTTTTTTCAGCGCAGTTGCTAATTCATACTTAAATGAGAAAGACAAAACGTTCAAGGAGACTGTCGAACAGTATCGTTGTGATATGCCTTGCAAAAAGATAGCTGGTATATACAAGTCAGGTAAAATTATCTGTGTTTATCTTTTTGATCACACAGAAAATGAAATGTCTAAAGAAAAGTTACTCAGGATCTGCAAAGAAGCTAGTAAATATCCCAAAAGAAAATATGGGGATTTTAAGACATGAAGGTCTTAAGAGATGACACAATATATTTGTCATCTCTTTTTTATTTTATTTTTATTTTATTTTTATTTTATTTTTATTTTTAATTATATATATTTTTTTGTTTTTTTGCACAAACTATAATTAGTTTAAGGAGTTTTTATGGAAAATAACAGGAATGAAAAAATTTATATAAGTATAGGAATTATTGTACTACTTATATGTATATTTGCTATTGTATATTTAATAATATCATCAAATAATAATATTTCTAGTAATAACTTTGAGGATTCTTTAAAAAGCACAAATGAAGATTCTTCAAACAGTGAAAATTTAAATGAAGATTATTCAGATGAAATGAATGTTGAAAATCCACAAAACTATGCAAATAGGACAACTGTTGAAACAGAAATTGCAACATACACAACAACTATATATGATAAAGACGAGAATAGAGTACACAATATTTCTCTTGCAATTTCTAAACTTAATGGTACTGTTGTAAAAGCAGGAGAAGAATTTTCATTTAATAATACAGTAGGAGAAATGGGGGAATCTCAAGGATATAAAGAGGCCCTTGGTTTTGATACTAATGGTAATAAAATAAAAATGCTAGGCGGTGGAATATGTCAGATAAGCAGTACTTTATATAACTCAGCCCTTATTGCAAACCTAGAAATAACAGAGAGACATCCACATAGCAGACGTGTATATTATGTTCCAAAAGATAAAGATGCAACTATTTATTATGGTAGCCTTGATTTAAAATTTAAAAACAATACAAGTAACGACATAAAAATAACAGCAACAAATGACAATGTCAGTGTTACTGTAAATTTATATAAATTAAGTATAGAATAATTTGTGTTTTTTAACTGTTTTCCATTAAAACAGGTACAATTTGTTTCTTTCTTGAAACTAAACCTGGTATAAATTCTGTGTTATTTTCAAGTTTAATATTATATGCTTTTTTAACTATATCTGTCCTGTCTCCTAGTGCTATTATTTGAGAATTACTTTCTAAAACATCAGTTATTGCAATAAGTATTAACCCTAAATTTTTATCTGTAATTCTTTGTTTCATTGCTTCTTCTATTTTTTGTTTTCTTAACATTATATCATCAATATCTACTGTATTTACCTGTCCTATTTCTGATTTTATTCCATTTAAGTCAAACTCTTTTATATCTACGGCTATTAATTCAGATTCAGTTAAATCACTAAGATCTGCTCCCGCTTTTAACATATCAACTCCATATTTATCTAAGTCTACATTTGCAATTTTAGAAAGCTCTTCTAAAGCTTCTCTATCATAATTAGTTGTTGTTGGCGACTTTAAAAGTAACGTATCTGAAACTATTGCACTAAGTAATAATCCTGCTATTTTTGCATCAACAACTACATTTGCCTCTTTATACAACTTATATACAATTGTTGCAGTACAACCAACTGGTTCTGCTCTATAATATAATGGCTCAGAAGTAAAAAAATTACCAATCTTGTGATGATCTATTACTTTCTTTATACTAAGTTTTTCTATTCCATCTATACTTTGAGAAAATTCATTATGATCTACTAATATAACAGGGGTAGATTCTTCTAAACTAGTTTTTAATGCCGGTACAGCTATATTAAAATAATCCAAAACATATTTTGTCTCCTTGTTTATACTCCCAAGTATTATTGCTTCTACATCATTTCCTAATTTTCTTTCTAAATCACAAACAGCTATAGATGATATAACTGTATCTGTATCTGGATTTTTATGTCCAAAAATATATGTTTTACTCATTATTATCTCTCCTTTTAACCTACGTACATATATATTACTATATTTCAAATATAATTTCAAGCAATTTATTGTTTTTTATATAAATAATATTAGGTTATATATAAATCAAAATATTATTTATTTCTCTTTTATATTATTTTTTCCAAAACTAGCTATTAGCTTTTCTTTTACTTCTTCATTTAAGTCAATCCAATACTCTCTATTTAAAATTTTCACTTTACTATTTTCTTCATAAAAAATATATACTGGATTTTCTCCTGGATTAATAGTTGATAGCTCTTTTACTTTATTTATTACCACATTATCTAATGCTGTTTTATCCTTCGGTATTTTTATATATATTTTCTTCACTTTAGTTATATGTGCTATATCATTTACAAGTATTTTGGGCTTTTCATTTTCTTTTAAACTAACTTTACCTTTTACTTTATATATTCCGTCTATATTTATTATATTAGCATATTTTTCAAATACCGTTGGAAAAAATACAAGTTCAACACTTCCATATAAATCTTCAAGTACTCCAAATGCCATTTGTCTATTATTTTTTGTATATAGTATTTTATTGCTAGACAATATACCGCAAATTATAACTTCCTTGCCATCGTAATTTATACTTTGTTTTTTTTCATTTTCGTTATTTTCTTGTTCTTCAACATTATACTGAGTACTATCCAATACTATTTCATCAGTTATATATAATTCTTTGCTAAATATAGTGGAATTTTTCTTTACATATTCAGCATACTCATCAAGAGGATGACCTGATACATATATACCAAGCATTTCTTTTTCCATATCTAACATTTCTTTTTTTGTGATTTTTCTCCCTGTTTCCATAACTTTAAGTTTTATACTATCACTTTCGTTTTCATTTAATATGGTAGGATCAAATATACTTATTTGATTCTCATAATTTTTCTTTTTTGTTTGTTGTATACTATCAATTATTCTATCATAATTTCCTAACAAATCATATCTATTTAATGTTGGTTCTAATTCATCAAAAGCTCCTGCTTTTATTAAACTCTCTATGCATTTTTTATTAACTAAATCACTTGCATTTCTACTACAAAAATCGACGAAGTCTATATATCTTCCATTTGTTTTTCTTTCTTTTATAATACTATTTATAGCAGTTTCACCAACATTTTTTATAGATGAAAGTGCAAACCTTATCTTTTTGTTTATAACCGCAAACTTACTATAACTTTCGTTTATATCCGGTTTTAAAACTTGAATATTCATAGTTTTACATTCTTCTATATAATCTGGGATTTTATTTAAATTTCCAAGAAAACTATTCATTGTTGCTGCCATAAATTCATGTGGATAGTATGCTTTTAAATATGCTGTTTGATATGCAACTACCGCATAGGCTGCAGCATGTGATTTATTAAATGCATATTTTGCAAACTCAGCCATTTCATCAAATATTTTATTTGCACTTTCCTCATCAATACCATTTTTCTTAGTGCCTTCAACAAAGACAGCTCTTTCTTTATTCATTACTTCTATTTTTTTCTTTCCCATTGCTCTTCTTACTAAATCAGCTCTACCAAGACTATATCCTGCCAAATCTCTAAATATTTGCATTACTTGTTCTTGATATACCATACAACCATATGTAGAACGAAGAATTGGTTCTAATGCTTTATGTGTATATTCTATATTTTCTTTATTGTTTTTATTTTTAATATATCTAGGTATCTGATCCATAGGCCCTGGTCTATACAATGATATAACAACAATAATATCTTCTAAACAATCTGGTTTTAGCTCTTTTATTACCTGCTTTATTCCATTACTTTCTAACTGAAATACTCCATTTGTTCTACCATCGGAAAGCAATTTAAATACGTATTCATCATTCATATCTTTAAAATCAATATCTATATTATGTATTTTTTTTACCAATTTTATTGTATCTGATATTACTGTTAAAGTTCTAAGTCCAAGAAAATCCATTTTTAATAACCCTAGTTCTTCTAGTATGGTCATAGTATACTGCGTTGAAACAATATCTTGATTTACATATATTGGAACATAACTATCAACTGGTTCTTTGGTTATAACAACACCAGCGGCATGTGTTGAAGCATGTCTTGGCATTCCTTCTACTTTCATAGAATAATCTATTATTTTCTTAACATCACTATCTTCTTCATATAACTTTTTTAGTTCACTATTTATTTCTAATGCTTTACTTATTGTCATTTTTAATTCTTGTGGAACCATTTTAGCTATCATATCTGCTTTTTGATACTGAATATTTAAAGCTCTTGCTACATCTCGTATAGCGGCACGTGCTGCCATTGTTCCAAATGTTATTATTTGTGAAACATGATCATGTCCATATTTTCTTGCAACATAATCAATAACCTCTTGTCTTCTTTCATAACAAAAATCCACATCAAAATCTGGCATACTAACACGCTCTGGATTTAAAAATCTCTCAAATATAAGATTAAACTTAAGTGGATCTATCTCTGTAATACCAACCAGATATGCAGCGATTGACCCTGCACCACTACCCCTACCTGGTCCTACTGGAATACCAACACTCTTTGCATAGTTTATAAAGTCCTGAACAATAAGGAAATAGTCAATATATCCCATTTTATTAATTACTTCTATTTCATAATCAAGTCTTTTCTTAGCTACATCATGCATTTCATTATTATATTTTTTTTCTAAACCAATATAACATAGTTTTTTAAAATACTCTAAGTGTGATATATTGTCAGGTATTTTAAATTCAGGTAATATTGTATGTCCAAATTCAAAATCAACATTACACATATCTGCTATCTTTTGAGTATTATTAATTGCCTCTGGAAAATTTAAAAAAGAATTTCTCATCTCTTCTTCGCTTTTTACGTAAAACTCATTAGTTTTAAAAGTCATTCTATCTTCATCATCTATTGTTTTCTTTGTTTGAATGCATAATAATACCTCGTGAAAATCATAGTCCTCTTTAGTTAAATAATGACAATCATTTGTTGCAACTATTTTTATGTCTAATTCTTTTGATATTTCAATTAATTTTTGATTTACGAGTATCTGTTCCCTTAATTTATTATCTTGTAATTCTAAATAGTATCTATCTCTACCAAAAATTTTCAAAAATTCTTTTACTGTAGATTTTGCTCCTTCTATATCTCCATTTAATATTTTTCTTGGTACTTGTCCAGCAAGACATGCAGATAAACATATAAGTCCATCACTATATTTTTCTAAAACTTCCATATCTATACGTGGTTTATAATAAAATCCTTCTGTATATGCTATAGAAGATAATTTAACTAAATTTTTGTAACCTGTGTTATTCATTGCAAGAAGTATTAAATGATTTGGTTCAGAATCCACCTTTCCTTCTTTTTCAAGCCTACTTCTAGGTGCCATATACATTTCTGAACCTACTATAAGTTTTATACCTTCTTCTTTACATTTTTTATATAACTCAATAACACCAAACATATTGCCATGATCAGTAATTGCAACAGCATTCATGCCTAATTCTTTTATCTTTCTAGGCAATTCTTTTATTCTATTTGCACCATCTAACAAACTATATTCGGTATGCATATGTAAATGAACAAAACTCATAAAACTTCTCTCCTCTTTGGTAACATTATACTATTTTTTTTAAAAAAAGTCTATATACAAATAGATATTTGCATTTAAACTATACATAAATAAACAAAAGAGCAAAAGAAAAATATACGAATTTTATAATTTTTCAATTTCATCTTTTAAAAATAGCAACATATATAAATTTGGAATTATCATGAGTATATTTGCAATATTTGAGACAATCCATACCGTATTAAGTGATAAAATAGCACCTATATATATACATATAGTATATATAATCTTATATATTTTTTCATAAAATTCTTTTGATTTGAATAAATACTTGATTGCAATCGTACTATAATATGCCCAACACGGTATAGTTGCTATTGCAAAAATTACTAGTGAAATATATAACAGTTCTTTACCATAATGAATATTTGAAAATACTAGATTAATTAATAATATTGGGTTTTCTATATCATTATATATCCCACTTGAAGCAATGACTATACCTGTTAAGGTACATAGTACAACTGTATCTATGAAGACTGTAGTAGAAGCAATAGTTGCTTGTTTTTTTATATTTTTTTCCTTTACAGTAGCATCAAATATAGGGGAACTACCCATTCCTGCTTCATTTGAAAATAACCCTTTTGAAAGTCCTGTTCTAATAATATGTATAAGTGAAACACTAGTTATACCACCAAGTGCAGATTTAAAACTAAATGCCTCTTTAATTATGTTATATATTCCATTTAATATATTGTCTTGAAAATTATATAGCAAGACTATATTAAGTGATATAAATATCGTGGTAGCAAATGGCACTAATATACTACTTACATTTGCAATCCTCTTTTTATTTCCAAAAATTATATAAGCAGATACTACACATACAATTATTGCAACCATATATCTATTTATACCATATTCTGTATTTAGGGTTTCTGCTATTGCATTTGATTGTATCATACATCCTATACCAAGAGATGCAATAATGGCAAATAGTGCAAATAATACTGCTAAAAACTTACTGCCTACTCTTTCTTCTAAAACATATGAACTGCTTCCATAATATCCATATTTATCTTTTTTCCTATATTTAAGTACTATATACGTTTCTGCATACTTTGTTGCCATTGCAAAAATACCAGATAAAAAAATCCAAAATATACTTCCTATACCACCTATACACACCCCACTTGCAACACCAATTATATTACCTGTGCCAAGAGTACCTGCAAGTGTTGCCATAGCTGATTTAAAGGAACTAAGTCCTTCATTTGAATTTTTCTTATCTGCAAACAACATATATTTAATGCCTTTAAATACATTCTTTTGTGGAAATTTTAGTTTTATAGTAAAATATATATGTACAGATATAAGTACAAAAATAGTGGGAAAACCCCAAAGTATATTCTCTATACTAATAAGTATATTTTCTATAACAATCACCCCATAAAAAAAGATACTACTTAATTATAGTATCTTTATTATGATCTTATGATTATTGTATTTTATATATT
The DNA here is from genome assembly GCA_964593045.1 of uncultured Clostridiaceae bacterium. GTDB lineage: Bacteria > Bacillota > Clostridia > TANB77 > CAG-465 > JAOAHC01. The sequence continues at coordinate 43,541 of CAZQJQ010000001.1, read as the reverse complement.
TTATTTTTTTAGTTCATTCTATTCTCACTTGATTTAACTTTGCTAACCAGTATGGTAAAATCATCATTTAAAACATTACCTTTTTCTTTTAAAACTAATTTGTTTAATTCTTCAGCAAAAGCCTTTGCAGATCTCGTTAAATCAATATTATTTAAATATCTTGAAAAATAATTATCATTAACTGACTCTGTATCTGATACAACGCCATCTGTTATTTGAATTATATATGAATTAGGTTTTAATTTTTTAACTATAGGTATATATTCGTTTTCATTTAAAAGCCCCATTGGTATATTTATAGCATTTATATTAGTAACTTTAGAATCTTCAATTATATATGTTGGTGCTGCACCAATCTTTATAAACTCAGCATCAAGGTTTTTTAAATTTATACTTGCCATGTCCAGTGTTGCAAAACTACCATCATTTGATTTTAATTTAAGTACTGAATTAATTATATCTACTGTTTTTGACTCCTCGAATCCCGATTTTAAAAGTCTTTCCAAATTAGTTATAACATTTTGACTTGATTTCATTGCATCTTCGCCACTACCTGCTCCATCACTTAAAGCTATTATATGTTTTAAGTTATTAAGTTCCACAGATAGATATGAATCTCCGCTTACAAATTCACCTGTTTTATTCTGACCTGTAAATGCAATTTCTATTTCATATTTAGGTTTTGATATAAGTTTAATTCTTGATTTTTCAGTCTTGCTACTATTTAGTATTAATTTTATAACCATATTTTGCTCTAATATATTTGAAACAACTTTTGCAATTTTCTTCTTCTGATTATCAATATCTTCTAATATATCAGTTACAAATGTATATTCATAATTATCATCTTCATTTACATATTCATCTTCATATGTTTTAAATCCAGCAAGTTTTAATTCTTCCCTTATTTTTAGTTGTTCTTTATTTTTTACTATAGATATGTTTTTTACATTTGCAGCAACATTTGAAATTATTTTTGAAACTTCTTTGTATTGTCTTGAAAGCATTATATTATTTTCTTCTTCCTTTTGTTTTATAATCCTCATAAGTTTCATACTGTTATATATTTCTTTTATATTATTTACTATTTTATTTGAATTTTCACATTCAAATTCACTTGCATATATATCTATTTCTTCGTTATTTTCTAATCTACTTGCTATTTTTTCTACTAGTTCATCTATTTTCTTAGATTCTGTACATTTTTTCTTTTGCTTACAATCAATACAATTGTTTTCTGTATATTCTAATATATATTTTTTTATAACTTTTATTTTTTCTTCTTTACTTTGTTTATTGGTCGGAAGTACAACTTTAGATAAATTATCAAATACTTCTGAAACCGCATTTAGTCTGTTTTTTACATTACTTCCATAGTCTAAAACATTTTCATATGCACTATTTAATGTGTTGTTTTTATTAAATACTTTGTCTAACTTTCTTTCTATTTTTTTAGGCATGAATATTAGTACAACTGATGCTATTAACATTTCACTAAGTCTTACAGTTAATTCTCCAAAACCATTTACCCAATAATTTATTGCTAAATTTCCAATTATAAAGCCAAGTATAACTCCCGTTTTACCTACTCTACTAAGTAGTCCTGCTATAAATCCACTAAAAGCAAGAGTACTCATATATAACGCACTTAAATCAGATGTTATACATAAAAGTAATCCAGTTATAAGTCCAGCAGAAGCTCCCATTATAGCACCATTTTTCCAACCATATATAAGAACAACAACTATTCCAATTATATTAAGAATAGAAAAATTCATAAAAGTTAAATTTTTAAATATTCCTACTGTTAACATTATAACAACAACTGTAGCTAATGTTTCTTCTTTTGAAAATACAAAGTTTTTATTTAAATTAAGCATAACATATATACCATATATAAATACCAAGTAAAGTGATGCAGTTATAACTAATGTATAAACTGTTGTAAAAAACTCGTTATTATTTGTTGATATTATATTAAAAAATATTTCTGTAAATAATATACTAAAAAGGAGTTCAACTAATATAACATACTTTCTGCTTAAACCTTCAACATTAATTAGAGATGCAAGTATTGTAAATAATGCAAAAGCCATTATCATTTTAAAAATCACGACCGATGATACTGAAAATATCACTGTACTTATAACACTAGAAATAAGAACTAATATAAGTGGAATATTAAATAAACTAGCTACTCCTAAAACCACATATCCATATGGAGAAATATCACCCATAAAAAATTGTGGAAATAATAAAATTGTTAGTATAATAAATAATATGTTTTTTAAACTAAATATTTTTTTAAATATACCAAGATTGGAAAATATTTTACTATCTAATATATTTGTGACATATTTATTGTATATCATTGCTTACACCTCTTGTTTCTTACTACGTATTATACTACATTTAATATTAAATTTTTGTCATATTTTAAAACATGTCCATTTTTATTAAAAGTTTTTAAATAAATAATATCAAAATAGCATATTTTTAGTTATACTACTTTGATATTAATAGTTTTTATGCTTATTTAGACTCTTTTTCTTTTTTTATTTTTTTCACCTTTTCTTTAACTTCTTTAGTTTTTTTCTCTTTTTTAGAAGTAACCTTCCTTCTTTGAGTTTTTTCTTTTGAGTCCTCTTTTGCTTTTTTTACTTTTTTATCTTCTTTTTTCTCTACTTCAATTTCAACTTCTTCGATACCTAATTCATTTCTAAGTGATTCTTTTACAAAAGTATTTTCAGTTGTTTCATATGCTCTATTTAATATAAACTGATCTAAATCATCATATTCGGAATTTGCAACCATTTTAGAATACTCCAAATATTCATCCTCAGTTTTAATGTTTCTATGAACATCATTTACCATTGTCTTTATTTTCTTATCATATATATCTTTATACATTCTTCTATAATCTTTTAAGGTTATAACATCTTTTTCTAAACTTTCATCATATATTTTTTGAAGTTTTAAGAATATCTTATCAATAACTTTAAAATATATATATGAGCTTTTACAAATATTTATCATAAGATTGAATTCATACATATGTCTATCAAGATCAGATTCAATACCTTTTATCATAGTTTCAATAACAAACTCTATGATTTCTCTTTCATCTGTTGGTAATTTTGATATATCATAATTATCATTTATATAATCAACATATTCAGATACATTTTCAAATAATTCTTTATACATATCATCTGTATATTCCTCAGTTTGAATCATCGTATCAATCTTTTCTGCTACTTTTATTACATCATTATATCTTTTATTTTTACCTTCATCTTTGATATTTTGTTTTACTTTATCTATTGTAGATGAAATTATAAGAAGACTGTATTTTATATCTTCTCTTGTTTTAAATTTTGTTTTTGTAATTCTATCATATTCCATTTCAAGAAAAGATTTTTGTAGTTCTAGTCTTTCCATTTTATCAGTAGAATTTATATTATCTATTATTTCATCTGGATAAGAAAGTCTTAGTTCATACATTTCTCTTTGCATAATATCATATTGGTATTTTACAAATACAATCTCTCTTAATATATTTTCTTGATACTCTCTTTGATCATCTCTTTCACATTTATATATACTTTGTAAGTGTTCGTCAATTGCTCTATTCATCTTTGCCATATTTACCATAATGACTACACTTTGGATTACTCTATCAAATATATTTATTTTTCTTTTCGAACTTACAACAATGTCCGCCATATATATTCCTCCTAAAGTTTCTACACCTATATTATACATTTTTTTTGAGTAAATTCAAGTGTTTTTGAGTATTTTTTACAATTTATTTACAAAAATATTTTATAAATCCACCAAACACTTATATATAGCTAGTTAAGACTATAATGGTAAATTTTTTCTGCAAATACTTGAAAAATTGCAATACTTGCATACATCTTTTTTCTTTAATGGTTTAATGCTTACAACACCTTTTAAAATCTCATTTCCAATATTTTTTAATATATCTTTAACTTCTGAACAAAGATCCATATATTCAGCTTCTGTCAGTGCTTTTTTACTTGAATTTGAGGAATTAATTGTCCTTGTAGAAATATCTATTAATCTGTTATCAGTATCCACGTACTTATCCATTTTTTTAATAATCTCAATATCTTTTAAAAATATACCATTCATTCTTAACTCTTTTGTAATTTGTTTTTTTATTTCATCTTCATTATTCGAATAATTTTTTATATTTATAAGTCTATCTGATAAATTAAAATATAACATGCCCGCAGGAATAATATTTAAATTTAATTTATCATTATCTTTTTTAGCTATATTATTTAAGGCATATTCATTATTTTTACTATTATCATATGCTTCAATAAATGCATAAAGATAAGTTGCAAGTTGAAGTGATATTCCTTCTTTAATATCATTTAAATCAAGTACTCTTCCCGATGATTTATAATCTACAACCCTCACATACATTTTTTCATTTATTAGAGCAGTATCAACTCTGTCAATTTTACCAATTATTTTCATTGTAATGTCATTATCTAAAGCAATTTCTATTGGTGCAAATAATTTTCCATCTTTAAATTCTATTTCATATCCATATGGATAAAACTCGCTTTGATTAAAGCTCCTAGCAATAGTTGATATAACTTTATACATTGTGTCTTTTAATCTTCTTTTTAGCACATAAAATCTTACATTTTCTTTATGCTTTTCAAAAGATTTTTCAAGTTCATCATTTATTATATCATCTAAAACATTTTTATTTTTTTCATCTAAATTAACCATTTCATACCACTTTATATCATTTTCAAATATGTATTTTGAAAATTTTTCTAAAACGCTATGCATAAAACTACCAATATCCATATTAGTTATGCTATATATTTTTCTAGGAGTAAGTTTAAGTCCGTATTTCATGTAATATGAAAATGGACATTTTTTAAACAATTCTAATTTTGATACACTAGTTACAAGTTTATCATTATATATTTTTTTAATACTTTCTTTATTTAAATTATCATCATTTTTTATATAGTTTATAATAGCAAGTAGTTCATTATCATTTTTTACTATACTATTGTATATAGTAAATAAAATAGTTAATTCTTCATCTAAATCACGATAAGATACCTCCGAGTTATTTTTTGTTTTTTCATATATTTTATCAATTTGTTTACTAAATATATAAAATAAATCCTCTTTAGTATATGAGTTATATACACTTTGCATATCTGAATTTTCACTTTTACTTTTTGTAATATCTCCTATTATTTTTATATCCAGTATTTGTTTTATAATAGTTATAACATTAGAAGGTCTTAATGGCTTAGAATTAGTATCAGTAGCTAAAAAAGAAAAAGTTATATTTTCATTTGCATTACATATTCCATCATAAATATTATATAATTGCATATTAAGTCTAGACAAACTATCCTGTTTAAAACTAAGTCCCCTTTTTTCAAGATTGTATAAATCTCTATCAGAAAATATTGGATCTTCTGATATATTTAAAGGAAATTTATTTTCATTTAGACCAACAAAGAAAACATGTTTTTTCCTACTACATTTACTAACATTTACATCTAAAAGTAATACTTGATCTAAAACAAACGGTATTGATTTTAATTTTATACTATCCTTACATGAAACAAAAATATTTTTAAATTCTTCATATGATATATTTTCTTCTCCGTATATTTTTACTACGGAATCAAAAATCTCATATATCCTCTCTAAAACTTGTATATTTATACTCGCACAATATTTTAGATATGCATCTTCGTCATTTGATAATTTATTGGTTAAATCATTAAATTTATCTATTATTTTATACTGAGTAATATGATTATATATAATTTCTACAATTTGTTTAGCTGTAGAATTAGAAGTAATTTTATATTTTTCATTTAAAAACATTTCTACTATCTTATTTCTTACATAGTTTATTCTTTTTAAATCATATATAACTTCGTCACTTTTTCTGTTGTTTAAAGTAAATTCATGTAAATAACCATATTTTTTTATATTAAATTCTAATACATAATTTTCAAAATAATTAACATCTTCTATATTTAGATCACTAAGTTCTAACTTTAATATTTCAAATAAATTATCATTGTTTAATCCATAACATAATACATCTAAAAATTTAGCTATATATTTAAATAAAGAATTTTTAGAAATATCTTTATATGTATCTAGATAAACTGGAATTAAATACTCATAAAATACTTGTTTTATAACATAATCATACTCACTAATGTTAGATGTATATATTGCAAAATCACTATATTTATACCCATCACAAACAACGCTTTTCCTTATTTTTTTGGCTATATCTCTTACTTCTTCATAAATATTTGATTTAATAGAAATATCAATGTTTTCTGCTTTTCTTTTTTCATTAGGAACATTTTCAAATATATTATTTATTAAAAAATTTATATCTTCCTTATCATTAAACTTATCATTTAAAAAATTCTCTATATTTATACTAACATTATTCTTTTTGCATAATTTTATAATGTCAATAAACGTGGTTCTAGATACTTCAAAAATTCCATCTTCATTGAAATTGTCATCATAATCATTAGGAATATTAATAGATATAGTAACTTCAACATTTGATTTTAGTAGTGTTTCTATAAAACACAACTCAGTATATGAAAAATTGTTATATCCATCAAAATATATATCTTTTATATCATTGCTTTTAAGTATGTCTGGCAACACTTCTAAAGAAAAAATTATTTCATCTATATCATCTATGTATCTGTTATTAATACTTTCAATATACTTATCATATATATTACCTATTTCTTTTATTTTATTTTCAAGATTTTTATCATCTAAACTAAGTTTTTTAATATCTTCAATTTGAATATTTTCTTTTCTTAACAAATCAATATATATGTTTAACATATCCAAAAAGCCAGTCTTGTTTTTTACTTTACTAAATGTTTTAAGTATATAACTATCATCAGATATTATTTTATTTAAAATAATTTTTCTTTCCAATTTATTTATATATGTATCTTTAATACTCATATTTTTTAACCTTATAGCACCTGAAACGTATTCAGATATTGTTGTAATATTAACACCAATTAGTCCCATTTTTTTTTGAAAACTCATATAATTTTCTTCTTCAATCATTCTATATTGTGAAGGCACGAAAAGAATAACCTTATGGTTATCCTCTATTTTTTTATCTATATTATCAAATATATATTTAGATTTTTCATATTTATTTTTACCTAATAAAATATTAATACTCATACTATCACCAATATCACACATAATCAAAAATATTATTTATTATTATCCTCTTCTTTATATTGAATATCTTCACTATCTCTATTTTCATTAACATAATCAGAAGCTATCATTTGTTCATCTTCAATCCTTATACTTTCAAAATCAGGCAACTCTGTTATGTCAGTGATACCACATGATTTTAAAAATTCATTTGTTACTGAATAAATAGCGGGTCTACCAGGCAAATTTAATCTGGCAATTTCTTCAACAAGTCCACACTCTAAAAGTCTTCCTACCGCAAAATCACTATTTACACCTCTAATTTTTTCTATTTCAGCCTTTGTTATTTTAGGATTATATGCAATAATACTTAATGTTTCAAGTACAGCTGTAGATAAAATCTGCTTTTTAGTATTTTCAACAAACTTATTTACATATTCATAATTTAACTTATTTGTTACCAATTGCACTCCATCTTTAACATGTACTAAATTTATTCCACACGCTTTACTATATTTAGTTTCTAACCTTTTTATACTATCTTGTATTCTTAATAAATCTTCTTGTAAAGTATCACTAAGTTCTTTATATGAAATATCTCTTCCAAGTGCAAATAATACAGATTCTAATATACTATCAAGTTCATCTAACTTTCCATCATTTATTTTTTCTCTTTGTTCCACAAAAATACCTCCGATATATATAACTATTTTAACATTATACCATTATTATATCAAGTATTTTAATTATTTTTGTATATTTAGTTATATAAATTAACTAAATTTTCTCTGTACATTATAAAATTAACATAACTTTTTTGAACTTTCATTGACTTTATACTGTTTTTATGCTATAATTACATATGAAATAAATAGATAGATAATTAGTTAATAAAAATTATGAATTATATACATACAATAGTATGTATAATTAAGACAAAAACCAAATATAACAAAAAATTGTTGTATTTAGCTTGTGTCTTATTGATAATTCTCTTTTGTTCCCTTTCCTAATTTCTTTTTATTTTATTTTCCGCTGTGATAATATCACGGCGGTTTTTCTTTTTGTTCTTGTAAATTCATATATTTATTATATACTTCAATTTTTGATAATTGTAAGTTCTAAACGTTGAGTTAAAAATTTACAGCAATATTATATGGCAGTGGTGGTACAATTATTGTAATAACTATATTAGTTATACCATCTATTACATTAACATTTTCTGATAATGGACATGTCACATATATAAGATTTGTTGAAATATTTACTGCAATATATAGTGGTGTTGAACTGACAGGTACACTTGTGATAATATTATTTGTATTTCCATCTACTAATGTAACACTATTAGTATTAGGATTAATTAAATATATCCTATTTGTATTCGTATTTACATCTATTCCAGATGCCTTTATATCTCCAGAGGGCAAAGTACCGACAATTGAATTTGTTCCTCCATCTATAATTGTAACAGTATCCTAAGTAAAAGACGTAACATATATTAAACATGTGATTTTCATACTCTTTTTATTCTATTTTCTTCTGTTATAATATCACGGCGGTTTTTCTTTTTGTTCTTGTAAATTTCACATATTTATGATATACTTTTATTTGTATATTAAAAATGGAGTTGATAGTATGTTATGTTCTGTATGTAAAAAAAATACAGCTGTTATATATATAAATAAAATAGATGATTCGGATCCTTCAGGTAATTCAAAAAATGAAGTTGAAGCATTATGTCTTGAATGTGCAAAAAAACGAGGTATTAATCCTTTAAATAATGTATTGTCTAATTTAAATAATGTATCTAAAGAAGACATGGAAAACATGGCTGAACAATTTAATAAATTTATGGAAAATATTGATCCTCAAGCGTTAGAAAAATTTGAAAGAAATTTTGATTTTTCAAATATGTTTGACAATAATACGGATGTTTCAAATTTATTTATAAATAACGATGTACCTGAAGAAAATATTAAAAATAAAGAAAATAATAAACAAGAAAACAACGACAAAAAACAAAAAGAAAAAAAGAAACCATTAAAAACTAAATACTTAGATACTTATGGTATAAATCTTACACAAAAAGCAAGAGAAAAGAAACTAGATAAAGTAATAGGTAGAGATATTGAGCTTCAAAGAATGATTCAAATATTAAATAGAAGAAGTAAAAATAATCCAGCATTAATAGGAGAACCAGGTGTTGGTAAAACAGCTATTGTAAATGCTCTTGCACTTGCCATTTCTGATGGTAATGTTCCAAACAAATTATTAAATAAAGAAGTCTATTTACTTGATATGACTGCTCTTGTAGCTGGTACTCAGTTTAGAGGGCAATTTGAATCAAGAGTAAAAGGAATAATTGATGAATGTGCCTCATTTGGAAATATCATTCTTGCAATTGATGAGTTGCACAATATTGTTGGTGGACTTGAACATGATAACTCAATGAATGTAGCAAACATGTTAAAACCTGCTCTTGCAAATGGTTCTATACAAGTAATAGGTGCAACCACACTTAAAGAATATAGAAAAAGTATAGAAAAAGACACTGCACTTGAAAGAAGATTCCAATCAATAATTGTTGAAGAACCTTCTCATGAAGATTGTTTCAATATTTTAAAAGGAATAAAAAGTTATTATGAAGATTATCATAAAGTAATTATAGAAAATGATATTTTAAAAAAATGTGTATATTTATCTGATAAATATATTCATGATAGATTTTTACCTGATAAAGCAATAGATCTTTTAGATGAAGCATGTTCTAGGGTAAATTTAGATGATATAATACTTGCAAAAATAACTAAACTACAATCAGCTATTGACGAGTTAAACGATGAAGAAAATAGTCTTACAGAAAATATAGATAATAAAGACAACGTGGAAAACTTTGAGAAAGCTGCAAAAATAAAAGAAAAAAAGTGTAAATTTGAGACAGAACTTAAAACTCTAAATGGAAAATTAAAACCAAGAAAAGTAACATTTGATGATGTTGCAAGAGTTGTTGAACTATGGACAAAAATACCAGTATCTAAAATACAAACATCAGAAGCTGATAAACTTTTAAATTTAGAAAAAAATCTAAAAAAAAGAATTGTTGGTCAAGATCATGCAGTAAAATTAATTTCAAATGCAATACTAAGAAAAAGAGCTGGTATTAAAACAATTGAAAAGCCTCCTTCATTTATATTTGTTGGACCTACAGGTGTTGGTAAAACAGCTCTTGTAAAAGCATTAGCCTATGAATTATTTGATAGCGAAGATTCTATTATAAAATTAGATATGTCTGAATATATGGAATCACACAGTGTATCTAAATTGATAGGGTCTCCACCTGGATATGTTGGTTATGATGAAGCAGGAAATTTAACTGAAAAAGTGCGTAGAAATCCATATAGTATAATACTCTTTGATGAAATTGAAAAAGCACATCAAAACATATATAATTTATTACTGCAAATCTTAGATGAAGGTAAACTTACTGATTCTCAAGGTAAAACAGTATCTTTTAAACACACTGTAGTTGTCCTTACATCTAATCTAGGAACAAGCTTTAAAAATGATAGTTATGGATTTAGTAATCAAAAAATTGATAAAGAAATTCTAAATAACAAAGTATATGATAGTTTAAAAGAATTTTTCACGCCAGAATTTTTAAACAGAATTGATGAAATAGTTATATTCAATAAACTAACAAAAAATAACATAACATCAATAACAGATAATATGTTAAAAGAATTAAAAGAAGATGTCAAAAAGAAAAATATAACTTTAACATATACGGATGCAGTAGTTGCATATATAATTCAAAAAGGATTCTCTGATAAATATGGTGCAAGACCTATTAAAAGAGCAATTCAAAAATATATAGAAGATATGATTGCAATAGAATATATAAAAGGAAACATACAAGATAAATCTAAAATTGACCTAGATGTTATAAATGATAATGTAATTATACATACTTAAAGTAAGGGAGCCTATATAGGCTCCCTTATGCATACATGCAGTCAGCTCCCACTATTGCAG
>CAZQJQ010000001.1:0-32251 GCA_964593045.1 uncultured Clostridiaceae bacterium | reverse complement strand
TCAATACAATTTATTATATTTTTTAAAAAAATAATATATTAATACTCACTTAACCATTATACTTTAACAATCTTATCTATTTCTTTTTTACTTAAATTGGTTACTTTTTCAATTATTGTTACGTCCATTCCTAAACCAAGCATATTCTTTGCTATCTTTATTTTACTTTCTATTTCTCCCTGTTTCTTACCTTCTTGTATACCTTGTTTCTTACCTTCTTGTATACCTTGTTTCTTACCTTCTTGTATACCTTTCTTTTGCCCTTCTTTCAACGCTTGCTTTTTCCATTGTTTTAATAACTCTTTTTTTAATTTTTCAATTTCTAATTTTCTTTCCTCTTTCATACGATTAAGTGCATATATCCTATCTCGCTCTGCCATATCTGCTTCTATAGCATCATATATTTCTATTTCTTCTTGTGTATATCCACCTAATTTCTCACTTGCCATTTTTATTGCTTGATTTGTTTTCATTATCTCTTTCACCTCCTCACTTTCTGGATTTTTAATAAATTTAATCCAATCTATTAACTTATCTTTTTTGTTATTTTTAATTTTCGTTATCTTTGGTATCTCTATTATATGTATTTCTAAATCATCTGTTAATATTTTACTTATATCATCTTCTTCTGTTATTTTCCATGTTGTATGATATTTTACGTAATCTTGAAATCTTTCTAATTTAAAATCTGCTATTACTATTGCTATTACTTTTTTTAATTTACTATATTCTTTTCCTCTTATTAATTGTTTGCTATACATATTAGACCAATAATATAACATCCTTTTTTCTATATTTTTTTGATCTACTACTTGCATTTCTATTATGCATTCTATATATCCATCTATTCTTGCTCGTATATCTATTATCCCTCTTTTTTGCCTTATATTCTCTATGTCTACCTCTCTGTTTAAACTTAAATCTACTTTTTGTATATCTCTTTTCAATATACTTTTTAATAATTCTTTTGTTATAGCTTCATTTCCTACTTTTCCGAAAAAATGACTTAAATAATATGTCATTAGTTAAATTAATTGTTTTTTGCAATATATCATCTCCTTTTATTTTAACAATTTTTTTGCGATTTTTCAAGACCTTTATTAAAAAAACATACTTTGATTTTAAATTTTAAGAATATAACATTAAAATATAGATAATAACGAATAAATATGAAATTTAAATAATAAGAAAATCAAAATTTCAAAATTAAAAATTATTAGAAAAAAATCTATAACGTAACAACTAGATTATATATACCTATTTCACATATGTCAATACTTTACAACACATATGACAAAACTAGTACTTTTTAGATAGTAAATACAAAAAACATATATTTTCAAAGATTAGTTTACATAAACAAAAATAAAACAGATACTATTTAAGCATAATATCTGTTTTATTTTTATATATCTAACTTTTTTTAGCTTTCCAAATCTTCTATTAAACTATTTAATTCATCTAAAGAATTTACTATAATTCCTTTTTTTAACTCTTCTACTAATTCACTTCTTACCCATTTTTCTTCAATATCTGTTTGTTTGAATAACGTCTTTTTTTCTTTATCTACTAAGTTATATATTGCTACTTTTGAATCTTCAATTTTAACTTCAAAATGGTAGGGACAATATGTATTTACTTCTCTACTATATACTATTTTGGTATCCGTTTCAGATGATATTTTATATTCTTTACCATCTTCTTCTTGTTTATCTTCTTCTTGTTTTTTTATATCCTCTTTTGTTGCACCATAATACATATTAGATTCTACCACTGTTTCATTGCAAAGCGTATATGTATCTTCATATACTACTTCAATATCCTTTTTTTCTTCTTCATATACATTAACATTAGTTGGAACTGTATTATTTATATCAGTATTATCATTACTACTATTTACCTCTGTAGTTTCTTCATTTGTAATAGAAACCTCATTACTTTTACTTTCGTTTGTTACTTTAAGTCCAATATATATACCAAATACAAGTAATACTGTTGCTATCGCAACTACCATTATCCTATACATCATAGTATTTTCACGCATAAAATCACCTTCTTAAAAGATATTATTTCCAATTTTAGAAAATTTATTCAAATATTTTGTTACTTTATACTATATCTTATAGCACCTTCTTTTTCTGTTATTCGTATAGTTATATTGTACTTATTAAGCACATCAATTGTTACATCTGAAGGGTGTCCATATGTTTTCTTTTGAGCTGATATAACTGCCTCTTTAAAATTTAAACTTTTTACAAAATATTCAGATGTAGATGTTTTTGAACCATGATGTCCTACTTGTAAAACATCAATATTTTTGAAATTATTTTTAGTTATTGCCTTATTTATATTTGTATAAGTATTATTAGTATCTAAATTGCTATTTATACTTTCCTCTATTTGCTTTATCTTTCTAACAATATAATATTCTGTTTCTTTTGTACTATCTCCCATGAATAAAAAATTGCTTTTTTTAATAGAAAATAACATAACCATACTGTTTGCATTTTCAATATCACTGGCATATATATAACTATTTTTAGGTGGAGATAAAATATATACATTAATATTATCTTTCAAACTTATATAGTCATCTTCTTGTAGTATTTTTACCGATATATTCTTTTCTCTTGTTTTTAAAATAATAGAGTTTTTTGTGTTTTCATCTTCTTCATCTCTAGCAATATTATCTGCTAAATATACTGAATCCACTTCATAGTTTTCAAAAATTTCAGGATAAGCATTAATATGATCTGTATGCATATGAGTAAAAAACACAGCATCTATTTTTGTTATTCCGCTTGCTTTTAAAAATGTATCTAGTATACCATCTGCTAAATTTTCAGTTTCTGACCCCATATCTACAACTATATTTACTCCATTACAATGAATAAATGCCATGTTTCCTTGCTTTACGTTAAAGTAATATATATAATCTTGTACATATATATAATAAACATATAACAATATAATTACAAGTGTACTAATTAATATACCTGTCCTATATATTATTTTTAGCTTATTTTTTGTTAATACTATTTTTTTATTTAATATTTTTTTAAATGTATATACTAAATTGTAACTGCTTAATTTTTTATTTAATTTATTCATTTTGTAAATCATAAATACTATTAAGTAATAACATAGAAGTATAATAATATTAGGTCTTGGTAAATGTATAATTGGCATATTTAAATTTGCTATATAACTTGTACAAAATATAATTGTCTTTAATATTATATAATTAGAATTTACTAATATGTCAGATATATATGGTACATTAATTAAAAAGAATGCAGCAAAACCAGTTATTCTTTGAATGTTTGCAACAGATACTACAATAATATTGGAAATTATACTTGAAATTGAAAAAGAATTAAAATAGTATATTTGAATAGGCAATGTCAAAATTTGAGAAGAAATCGTTACGGAAAAAAGAATATTTATATAGCTAAAAATCACATAATTTATTTTTTTTAATAATTTTATATATTTATTTTTTTCTATATACAACAAATGAATCTTAAATGTTTTTTTGTATCTTGTATCTATATATGTAAAAATATGATTATATATTAAAATAATAGAAAAAGTAGCCATAAATGAAAGTTCAAACCCTACATTAAATATGCTATATGGATTATATATAATTATAATTAAGAATGCTATTATACACGACTTATATTTAGATATTTTTTTATTCATAGCTTCTGCTATTACAAATGCAAAAGCCATAATGCTTGCCCTTATTATGGATAACTCAAGAGATGCAATTATACAAAACATAACCAGAAATATAACAGTTATACCAATTCTTTTTTTAGTTGATAATCTTAAACTATTACAAATATAGTATATGACTATTAAAACGGCAGAAACATTTGAACCTGATACCGCTATAAGATGAGAAACACCTGTAATTTCAAAGTCTTTTTTTATACTTTCACTTAATTTACTATCATCCCCATATACCATACTTTTAAAAAGTTCTGCTTCTTCATAAGGTAATTTTTCATATATTTTTTCTCCTATGTTTTTTCTTAATGAATATGCAAAATTTAGTACAATATTACCTAATATTTCATTTACCTTTTCAACTTTATATGTAGATATTGTTCCATATATATTATTTGCATTTAGATATTTTTTGTAATCAAACTCATATGGATTATTTAATTTCTCAGGTATTAATATCTTACCATTTAACTTAAGTATATCTCCATATTCATAATTTATATTTTCATTTATATGCTGGGTTATATCGTAATTAGTATTCTCATCTGTAGTTTTGCTGTAATAATTATAGTCATATATATTAAGTACAAAGTTATCACTATACTTTTTAAACACATTTAATTTATTTAAAAAAGTGTTATTTTCATTTCCTTTTTCCAACTTTACAATGTAACTTACTTTTCCATCTTGTACCTTGTCAAGTCTTATTACCATAACACTTATTTGTTTCGATTTATCATAGGTTATATATTTGTATTTGAAAGAGTAACAAATAATAAAAATTCTGATTAATATGAGAAGTATAGTTATAACAATTATAGGTATTTTATGTTTTTTAAAAAAATTATATATTCTTTTTACTATTTTCATAAATAAATATTAACACAGTAATTTGTATTTTTCAATAAAAATCGTTCGACATAAAATTACAAAGCATAATATACATTACATAATTAGGACTGATATAATATTTAAATTTGTAATTTTCGTGTATTTTCTTGACTATAACGTTAATTAGTTATATACTATTTGTATATGTTAGGAGGGTTTTATATGATAGAAATAAGATGGCATGGACGTGGCGGTCAAGGAGCAAAAACAGCATCTTTACTACTTGCTGATGCCGCATTTAACACAGGTAAATATATTCAAGGTTTTCCTGAGTACGGTCCTGAAAGAATGGGTGCACCAATGACTGCATATAACAGAATTGATGATAAAGAAATAAGAATACATTCAAATGTATATGAACCAGATTATGTAGTTGTTGTTGATGAAACTTTAATCGGTACAGTTGATGTAACAAAAGGTTTAAAAAAGGGTGGTTCTATACTTGTTAACACAGCTGAAAGTATTGATGATATAACAAAAAAAATTGGTGATTTAGATGCTAAGATATATACTATTGATGCTTCTAAAATAAGTAATGAATGTCTTAAAGCTGATTTTCCAAACACTTCATTACTTGCAGCGATTATAAAGATAACAGGAATAATGAATAAAGAAGAATTACTTGAAAATATGAGAGAATCATTTAAGCACAAATTTGCAAGAAAGCCAGAAGTTATAGAACCTAATATGCTTGCTATAACTAGAGCTTTTGATGAAGTTATAGGAGGTTAGGATTATGAGTGATAAAAAATATTCTATGGCAGGAATGATAACAAAAGATGGAAATTCACTTGATTTAAAAACTGGTGCGTGGAGACGTAGACATCCTGTTCATAATAAAGACCTATGTAAAAACTGTATGTTATGTGTTGTTTACTGTCCTGAAAATTGCATAAAACATACTAAAGATGGTGTTTTAGAAGGAATGGATTATGATTATTGTAAAGGTTGTGGTGTATGTTCAAAAGTATGTCCATTCCATGCAATAACTATGGAAGATGAAGATTAGAAAGAGGTGTTAATATGTTAATTAGAGAACGTTTAAGTGGAAATGAGGCAGTGGCAATAGCTATGAAACAAATAAATCCGGATACCGTAGCCGCATACCCAATTACTCCATCTACAGAAATTCCACAATATTTTTCAAATTTTGTTGCAAATGGGAGTGTAACTACTGAGTTTATACCTGTAGAAAGTGAACATAGTGCTATGTCAGCATGTATAGGTGCTTCAGCAGCTGGAGCTAGAGTTATGACAGCAACTTCTTCGCAAGGTTTAGCATATATGTATGAGATGTTAAATATTGCATCAGGAATGAGACTTCCTATTGTACTTGTATGTGCAAACAGAGCAATATCTGCTCCAATTAATATTCATAATGATCATTCCGATTCAATGGGAGTAAGAGATTCTGGTTTCATTCAATTATATTGTGAAAACAATCAAGAAGCATACGATAATACTATAATGGCAGTAAAAATTGCTGAAAAAGCTATGTTACCTGTTATGGTATGCTATGATGGTTTTATAACTTCACACTCTGTTGAAAACATACTTTTAATGGAAGATGCAGATGTTAAAAAATTTGTTGGTGAATATACACCAAATGAATATTTATTGAATCCAGAAAAAAATATTTCTATGGGGCCACTTGCTCTACAAGATTCATTTTTTGAAATAAGAAAACAACTTGCCGATGCAATGGTAGAGTCAAAACAAATTATTGAAGAAGTATCTGATGAGTTTGCTAAAGTTACTGGTAGAAAATACGACCTTTATGAAAAATATATGTTAGATGATGCAGATATTGGTATTGTTGTGCTTAACTCAACTGCTGGAACAACTAAATATGTAGTAGATATGCTAAGAAAAAAAGGTATAAAAGCTGGTATGTTAAAACCTAGAGCATTTAGACCTCTCCCATATAAAGAAATACCAAACGAATTAAAAAATCTAAAAGCCCTTGCTATTTTAGATAAGGCAGATAGTGTAAATGCATATTCTGGTCCTCTATTTTCAGAGTTAACTTCAGCAATGTTTAGTGAAAAAATATGTGTTCCAACTATAAACTATATATATGGTCTTGGTGGTAGAGATGTAAAAGCAGATGATATATTATCTGTATATGAAGACCTTCAAAATATTTTGGTAACTGGTAAAATAGATACAGTAAAACACTATTTAGGTGTTAAGGAATAAAGGGGGTTAAAAAAATGGCATATAATATAAAAGAGATAATAAATAAAGAGGCAAGATTTGTTAGTGGGCATAGAATGTGTGCTGGTTGTGGTGCTCCTCCTATAGTACGTGGAGTTCTTAGAGCTTTAAAAGAAGAGGATAACGCAGTAGTTTCAGTGGCTACAGGTTGTTTGGAAGTTTCTTCTTGTATTTATCCATATACTTCATGGAAAAATTGTTCATTTATACACACAGCTTTTGAAAGTGCTGCAGCAGCATTGTCTGGTGCTGAAAAAGCATATGTATCACTTAAAAAAAATGGAAAATTAAAAGATAATAAAGATACTAAATTTATCGCATTTGGTGGAGATGGTGGAACCTTAGATATTGGTTTTCAAGCATTATCTGGAGCAATGGAAAGAGGACATAATTTATCATATTTTTGCTATGATAATGGTGCATATATGAATACAGGGACTCAACGTTCTTCTTCTACTCCTCATTTTGCAGATACTACTACTTCTCCAGCTGGTAAAATAATTCCTGGAAAACCTCAAAGAAGAAAAGATCTAACTGAAATAATGGTAAAACATAATATACCATATGTTGCACAAACCGCACTTACTTTTAATTTAAAAGATTTAACTGAAAAAAGTGAAAAGGCAATATACACAGATGGACCTACATTTGTTGCAGTCTTATCACCTTGTCCAAGAGGTTGGGTATATCCAACAGAAGATTTATCTATAATTTCAAAACTTGCTGTTGACACTTGCTTTTGGCCACTATATGAAGTTGAAAATGGAAAATACAAGGTAACATATAAACCAGTAAAAAAATTACCTATTGAAGAATTTTTAAAACCTCAAAAAAGATTTAAACACATGTTTCAACCTGGTAATGAATGGATGATAGAAGAACTTCAAAAAGAAGTTGATAAAAAATGGAATTATTTACTTCTTATGGAAGAAGTAACAAATAAAGAAAATAGCAATTAATACAACTAAAGCTTTATATTATTTTACTAAAACTCTAAAAATATTTTTGAAAATATACAACCTCAAAGTAGAAAAACTTACTTTGAGGTTGTTACTAATATTATTACCTATTTTAAAATATATATACATATTAATTAACTATTATTTTTTTATTTCTTCAAACCTTTTTATTTTCATAGTTGTTGTTTTTGAAAAATCTTCTTTTTTAATTTCTAATTTCTTTATTACTTTATATGGAACTTGTTCTCTATTTATTTTTTTAATCTCTTTCCACACCAAATTATATAGTTCCTCATCAGATGGTCTATTTGATGAATACACTTCTTCTATATACTCCTCATCCAGAGTTACTTTTACAGCAAGGGTTACATCAGTTTTATCTTCCTTAGATTCTTCACCGTATACTAGTGACTCTTTTATTATTGGTATTTTGTTTATAACAAACTCCATTTCTTCTGGGAATATTTTTTTACCATTTTTTGTTACTATTACATTCTTTATTCTTCCTGATATAACAAGATTTCCTTTATCATCAAAATATCCAACATCTCCTGTATATATCCATCCTTTTTTTAAAACTTTCTTTGTTTCCTCTTCATCTTCATAATATCCAAGCATTACATTATTGCCTTTTACCATGATCTCACCAGATGTTTGATTCTCTTCTAAATCAATTCTTACCTCTACTCCTTTTAATGGTTTGCCAACAGTACCTGAAACTCTGTCATTAGGTGGAGTTCCTGCAACAAGTGGTGCTGTTTCAGTAAGTCCATAACCTTGCATTAATGATATACCAAATGATTCAACCTTTTCTACCACATGTTTATCTATAGGTGCTGCACCAGAAAAAATATATTTTAAGTTACCGCCAAAATTATCTATAACTTTTTTAAAGACAATCCTTCTTAAATCAATTCCTACTTTACTTAAAGAATTAGTTATAACTGAAACATTATTAATTAATTTTTCTTTCTTGGTTTCTTTTAATGCTTTCTCTATTTTTTTTACTATATTATCCACCAGTAATGGCACTGCTACAAATATAGTTGGCTTTATTTCTTTCATGTTCTTTGAAATATACTTTAGTCCTTCACATATTCCGACACATGAACCATTTGCAGTTGCATTTAAATAGCTTATCATAAACTCATATGTATGATGCATCGGTAATATAGATATATATCTAAATGAAGTTTGATCTGGAACTAAACTTTCTGCTGAATAAATATTTGCAGTTAAATTTCTATGACATAGCATAACACCTTTAGATTTTGCAGTCGTACCAGATGTAAATATTAATGCACTAAAAGCATCCCTATCAATTTTTTTATCAATATAACTAGTTGTTCCAGTATCTATTAATTCTTTTCCTTCTTTTAATAATTGATCAAAAGAATAGCTTTCATCATCCGATTTTTCTTTTGACATCTCTACGTATACCATGTCATCTGGAAGCTCATTTCTTAACTTTTTTATTACTTCTTCTTTTCTTGAAGAATATACAATACACTTTGCTTTTGACCTTTGTAATAGGTTAAGTATTTCTGCTTCTGGAAGCTCTTTATCAAGAGGAACTATTATACCCACACCACATATTGTTGCCATATATGTTATATACCATTTATAGCTATTCTCCCCAATTACAGCAACTTTTTCGTTTTCAAGTTTTAATTTTTCTAAAAGTGCAGTACCTAAATTTAAAACATCTTCCTTTAATTTACTATATTTTATATTTACATATTCTCTTGTATTTGGATCTTTCTCCATAAATGCAACTCTATCTTTATATTCATCGCATCTTATTGTTATTATATCTTTAAGAGAATCCATCTCAACTATTTTTTTCATTTTGTATCCTCCAATACAGTATCTATTATATAATTATTCTATGTAAAAGTCAATATTTTAATGAATAGAAAAGCTAGATGCATTATACATCTAGCTTCTATTTAATCTTCTTTTGTTCTTCTCCTTTTTTCCGTAGGATCATCTGTATCTTCTATATCTTCAGTGTCATTTTCTAGTGTTTTCTCTGGTTTTTCTTTTGTTTTAGTAATTACCTCTGTCGCTTTATTTATGACATCAGGTATCATATCAATCATCTTATCTACAGATGTCATTCCTTCAAATGTAAGTAATTTAGTTATATTGTCTTTTACGATTAAAAATCCCATTGGTGAAATATTTACACCTGCTCCACTTCCTCCTCCAAAAGGTAATTTTGCTTCTTCAGAAAACTTATTTAATTTATTTGTATTAAATTCACTTCCGCCTGCTGCAAAGCCAAAACACACTTTAGATATAGGGATAATAACTGTACCATCTTGAGTAGTAACAATATCTCCTACAACTGTATTTACATCAATCATATTTTCAAGCGATGTCATAGCTGTCATCATTAGGTTTTCTATTGGATGCTCTGCCATATCCATTCTCCTTTCTTTGTTTTTTTATTTTTTTATTCTTTAGTTTATCAATTATTTTTATCTTTAGATATCTATAAAATATTTTAAATAACTCATATATAGTATCAACCAACTTAAATCTTAATATACCAGAAAATTTAATTTCATATACATTTTTAGAAACATATATATTAAAGGTTGTATTTTTCATATTAATTCTATCTAAATTAAATCCAATATACATTGAAACAAGTGAGTTTATACCTGTATTTATATATGCATTCATTATAGCATTATCCAAATTTGTCCCTATTGCTAAACTAAATTTTTCAAAAAATATTTTTTCATTTAGTTTTTTTAAGTTTTCTTTTTTTATAACAGCTTTAGTTACTTTAGAATAACCAATAAGCTCCATGATAAAAGCAAATAATAAATTTAATATTTTATCATCTTTGTTATTTTTGTCTATGGTACCATTTTTATTTTTTGTTTTTTTATTTGTTTTAAATATTGGAATAAAATACAAAATTTTAACTAATGTATTAGAATCAGTAATTCTTTTTATTTTTATATTTTGATCTAAACTGCCATCTGAATAGCTAAAAAAATCGATATTTACTCTTATTGGTATAAAAAAAATGATAAATAATATGAACAGGATAATTAGAAGTATATACATACTATCACCATTTATATTATTTACCATTTTTTAGAAATTTAATCATTTTAACTTGAAATTTAAAATTTAAGATTTAATTTATCATAAGGTATTGTAACTGTAAATTCACCTGATACATATGGTGCTACTTGATATTTTTCAAAAAAAATCATAACCCCATCTGCAGTAAGTACAAAATTTTCAAAATTTTCTTTAGTTGCCTTAGTACCATATTCAAGCATCTCATATGTACCCATACCTTTTATTCTCTCATTATCATATAACTCATCATATGATATTTTAGACATGTTATCTAATACATTTTTATCTTTTTTAATTAATGTATCAATGTCAATAATATTATCATTATTTTTATCATACACAATGGTGTGAATATATGTATTTGGATGTGCTCCACCATTAAATACTGTTGCATAAAATACAAATGAAATATAGTTTAAATATGTATAATAATTAAAATTAATATCAAGCATATATTGAATATCTTGATTTACATTATTTTTTTTCTTCTCCTCTACTTCTTCATTTAATACATTTAAATATTGTTCAATATACTTATTAACACTATTGTTTAGTTTATCATATTTACTAAGTGGATAATATATTTCTATATTATATTCTTCCGTATCTTCTTTTTTATTTTGTACTACATAATCATCTTGAGACACCGCCTCTGCAAGTGTTTTTATGCTTGCCTCTTTATTTATATTACTTACATATGTATTCTCTTGTATATTTAAAATTAAATACATTATAACTAAAACTAAAAAAATAACAGTAAAAAGAATTAAGTATCTGTATTTGTAATATTTTTTCACATTTATCACCAATACATTATATACAAATTCTATTTACTATATTTATATTTTTATTATTTTTCTATTATTTTTGTTATTTTTATTATCTTAGTTATATTTATAATATTAATTTAATACATTATTAGAACAAACTAGTTATATATGGTCTTAAAAGTACTATTTGATAAATTATAAGGACTACAAGAATACCAATAAATGCACTAATCACCATAAATATGGGCTTATTTTTAGTGTTTTCTACCTTTATTTGTGCTATTATAATACTAAGTACAAGTGCTACACCACCTACGAATATACTTTTTGTTATAATATATACATATGTAGTCATTGCAAAGGCTAGTGCTACTCTAGCACTAGGAAAAGACTCAGAATATTTTTCGTTTTTAGAGAAGATTCCTTTTAATATAACAGCTAAAACTATAACTGCAAATATTATTGTAAATAAAATATATAACTTTGAACTAAGTATTGTTGTTACCACTCTTGTAGAAGCATAATATATTTTATCGACAAATAGAAAATATGCCACTATAACTGCTACAACTGATGATATAAATACACCACCAGCTGCTATATCCTTTGCTGCTTTTGCTCTATCATCATATTTATCAGTAACAAGGTCTACTATATACTCAACTGTTGAATTAACCATCTCTGCAAATATAACAAAACCTATGGTAAGGCAAAGACAGGCAAACTCAGTTTTAGTAAAATCAAAGAAAAGACTGCATAATAATACGAAAAGACCTATAACATAATCTATCCTCAAGTTTCTTTCTGTTTTAAATGCACGAATAACACCATCTACTGCATGTCCTAAAGCAGTAAAAAGAGTTTTATTTTTTGAATGTTTTAAATTTTCTAAATTTTCTTCTTTTTGTTTATCTTTTTTATTCATTATATACTCACTCCTATATAATCTAATACTTCTTCTTCTAAAGCTCTCATTATTTTTTTATCAGAATCTTCTATATGATCATAACCTAGCAAATGACACATACCATGAGTAATCATATATAACAATTCTCTTTTAAAACCAGTACAATATTCATTTGAATGTTCATTTACAATGTCTAAACATATTATTATATCACCAAGTTCAATTTCTTTTAAATTGATTTTACTTTTTCTCATATTATTTAACTCTTCTAAAGTAAATAAGGGAAAAGATAAAACATCAGTCACACTATCTATATTTCTGTACTCTTTATTTATTTTCTTTATTTTTTCTTTAGAAGCAGATTCAATCGTTACATTAATATTATCACATATTATATTTTCCTTATTTATTAAAAAACTAACTATATCATTTATTTTTGAAGTTATATCAAAATTTTCATTACATATATTTTTCATATAATATTCTGAAATTTTTTCATCTAAATCTATATTTATATTCATTGTGACTCCTTTAAAACAAATTTTCCTATTTGTTCATTTACAGTATATACTTTTTTATATATTATACCATTTTCTGTATCATTTATACTTTCTTTTTCTGTTAAAAGTGTTGCATTTAGTGAGTTTGCAAGCACTTCATCTTTTAAATAGTTTGCAGAATCTTCTGTAGCTTTACTTATTAACTCTTCTTTTTTATATGTTACTTCCTTTTCAATATACTCTTCGCAATTATATAAATCAAAAGAAATATTATGCCCAAATAAGTTAATACTTTTACTTGTTTTATTTATATCATATTTTTTGTTCTTATTCAAATAATTTAACATATTTTCTTTATTATCATATGAAATTCCTACAGTATATTTAGTTTTATTAGTACTTTCTTTAACATTTTCAACATATTTATACTCCCTTTCAAACACATACTCACTTTTAATCATCACAATTCCTTTAGCGTGTACATATTTAGGTTCAATTACTTGACTTGTTATAACCCCCTCAATAAGTAACATACCTTCCTCAACATAACTGTTTTCTTTCAGTTTAGCAGAACCATTTTCAGCTACAATTTTTGTTATAACTCCAGTCTTATCTGCAACTATATCTCCCACTACAGAATCATCATTTAAATATTTATCATCAAGTCTTGTCTTTTCTATAATCTCAACTTTTACTGTTGTTCCAACAATTTGTATTCCTGCCCATGATATATCACTATTTTTAGCCCTCAAAGAATTTACAACATCTTTTTTAGACAAACCTATTTTACTTTTACCTATATAGAGTCCACTTTCTTTTAACTGTTCTGATATAACAGATGAACTTATTTTTTCATTTCCTACAATATTTATTTGCCATATATGAGTTGAAAAAAGAAAAATAAATATAGCAAATAGAGAGAAAATTATAAACATAAACTTCCTCTTTCTATATTTAAATAAAGTAAAATATATTCCTTTTTTATCTTTTATCTTTACTTTACATTTTGTTTTTCTTGCAATCATTTTAAGCTTTTTAAAATCACCCATATGCATTTTAAATCTAGTTATACCAGAAACAATTTGGCGTATATCCCATATTTTTACATTATTAATTTTACAAAGATTAATAAATCTTTCTGTAAAAAAGCCTTCTATTTGTACAGTTATAACCCCTGTAACATCTTTTATACTACTACTTATACCCATTTTATCCTCCCTTGTAATTTATACTAAATATTTCCCCTTGTATTATAAGATCAGTATCCGTTATCTCTTTTATATCTAAATCCTTTCCGTCGATGATTAAGTCAATGTTATTAGTTCTTATCTTAATATAATCATCATAGTAATCAATTATTTGATTATATCCTTCAACCATTACATTCCTATTTTCAATAGTCGTAATCTTAGTCATATTTGTTACCAGTTCTTTTGGTATCTCTAAAAATTCAGAAAAAGTATCAACTATTTCATTTCTTTTTTTAATTGAGCTTTTCTTAATGTTTTTTATTAATTCTTTTCCCCATTTTTTCTTTAATGATTTATTTGACTTCAAAATAACCACTCCTTTTAAATTATATTAAATACATAATTTTTTATGATAAATCAAGTTATATAATTCAAATGGAATTTTTTGTAATTTTTGTAACAATATATATTATTTTAAAATAATAAGTGTTGACTTTTATATTATTATGTAGTATAGTTAATATGTATTTCAATTTATGAGGTAAAAACATATGATAACAATTGCTATGTGTGATGATGAAATAAATATTGCAAAATCACTTTCAAAAATTATAGAGTCACAATTAATAAAAATAGACTTTGATGCAAAAATAGAAATAGTAACAGATGATCAACAAAAGATATATGAATTAATAAAAAACAAAAAAATAGACGTATTAATATTAGATGTAGATTTTAAAGGTAGCGGTAAAAATGGAATTGACTTTGCACACGAGTTAAGGAGCATGAATAAAGACTTCTACCTTGTCTTTTTATCTGCTCATTCTAGATATATTCACATGTCATTAATAAACAAGACATTTGACTATTTAATAAAACCTGTTCATCCAAACTCACTTATGGAATTTCTTTTAAGACTTAAAGAAGAGTTTGAACATAATAAAAAAGTATTTATGAAAATAAACAACTCACTTTTAATACGAACCGATAGTATATTATATATTGAAAAACAGGGAAATAGAGCCAATATATATACAACTATTAAAACATATAACATAATGGGAAGTATTAATGATATATTGGATATGTTACCAAATAATTTTAAAAAATGTCATAGATCATATATAATAAATGAAAATAAAATACTAAGCATTGATAAAAAAAATAACTGTATATATTTAGAAAACAATTGTAGTTGCCCTATTGGATCAAACTATTCTATTTAACAAATAATGAAAGGAGCCTATATGTTAGATATAATTTTTAATATTTTAGCTGTATTAATACAGTCCTTAACTTTTTCATATTTTTTTATAACTGTCACAAAATTAATTCAAAATAATGTATATAGATTTAAAGATATAATTATAGTATTTATAATTATGATAATCACAATCATCATTACATTATCACTATTGAAACAATTTTTCCCTGTTAATTTACTAATAGCAATTATAGAATCTACATTATTATTAAAATTCATATTAAAAATGGATATTCATAAATCAGTTTTCGTTTCTCTAATTACATATATAGCAGGAGCAATTTTTGAAATAATTTCTGTCTATATTTTTATGATATTATTAAACTCAAATTCATATGAATTTTTACAATCTAAGCAAATATCATTATTTATCATTTTAACTAGCTGTTTATTATTGATAAGCTTTGTTATACTAGTAAAGTTTATGATTATAAAAAAGCAAAATATAAAAATATTTATTAATAATATTAATTTTTCACAAGTACAAGCGTGTTGCATAATTGCTATTTCATGTATACTGCCACAAGTAATAATATTCATTTTAAATAAATATGATTACTCAATTAGTTTTCTAATAATGAATTCAATACAAATGGTTATAATATGTGTATTTGTAGCAATATTTATTAAAAAATCAGCAGATAGAGAAAGAGCATTAAAAGATTTAAAAATATCAGAACTACATAACAAAACAATGGTAAATATGGTTGATGGGGTAAGAATTTTAAAGCATGACTATAATAATATTATGCAAGCATTAAATGGATATTTATCAACAAAACAATATGATAAAATGCAAGAACATATTTCAAAATTAATAGCAGAATGTAATAATTTAAATTCTCTTTCTGTTATATCTCCCGAAATATTTAATGAACCTGCCATATATGGCATAGTTGGTGCAAAATACTTTACTGCTACTGATAAGGATATAAAATTTGAATTTGATATAATATCAGATATAAAAAGTATTAGTTTCTGTATGCCAGACTTATCTAGAATTTTAGGAATATTACTAGATAATGCCATAGAAGCTACCTCAAAACTTAAGAATGGAAAATATATTAGACTTGAAATTAAATATGATAATAGAAAAGATGCAGATATTATTCGCATAGTTAATACATATGATACAACTATAAAAATTGATATAGAAAATATTTATTCAAAAGGTTTTTCTACTAAAGAAGTAAAATCTGGACTTGGCCTTTGGGAAGTTAAAAAGCTAATAAACAAAACTGATAATTCTCAAATTTATGCTACTATAGAAAAAAATAAATTTGTTCAGAATATAATAATTGAAAAAAGAATAGATGAAATCCATTGTTTTTAATTAATAACGATCCATGTTTTATATATATTTAAAAGGCAGTAGAAACTACTGCCTTTTTGGACGAATTGTATTTTAAAATTAGTAACCTTAAAGTTATTTTTGTATTAAACTCCTAGGTGCCTTTGGTTGGTGAAATAAAAATAAAAGGCAACTATTTGTTGAGTTCTTTGCATAAAATTCCACCATTTTTTTCATTAATTTTTTCATAAATACCCCTCCTTCTTTTTTGTTATACAATTTATTCAATAATTATTTAATTTATACTATCTTGGTAAATATATTTAAATTAAATTTTATTCAATTAAATAAATGTATAACAATATATATATGATTAAGAGTTACCTAGGTTCAACCCTTATCCATACCATAATTTTTTTTATAGTACTCTTTAAACTCATCTGATTCATAACTATACTTACATCTGTAAAATTTGTATATTGGTTTTGTTGCCATTAAGTCTATTATAAACAATGTTAGTACTATAATATTTTTATATACTTGTCCTTGTATAAAAAATAAAGTGACAATATATATTAAGCAAAGAAAAACAAAGCCAAAGATTTTTAATTGTCTTTTTTTTGCTTTGTTCAATATTGGTATTTCTTCTGTATCTGCTGGTGCGATTTTTACTACTACATATAATGAGAATATATAAACTAAAATATATAAAATATTATTTAAATCATTTGGTATACTTACATATTTTGATATTAATACAGGTAATATGAAAAACATAAGTGAAGATATAAAGCAACCAAAATTTGTTCGTGCATGTGCTCCCCCTACAAATGTCTTATATAAAACTGTTACAACTAGGACTATTCCTGCTTCTTTTAATATTCCAAGCAATGCACATATTACTGTTATTAATAAATATTTAGGGATATCTTCTACAATTCTTGTTACTCCAAATAACATTACTTCTTTGGTATTTGTGTCTACTTCTTCGTTTTTATATAGTACATTATCTACTATGTAATTACTTATTTTTTCTACCATAGTATCACCTTATGAACTAATTATACATCATAATTTTTGTACTAGACATTTCAGTATACCAAAAGTCTTTTTTTATATACGAACTCTTTTTTTTACATCTTCAAATACTATAATTATAGTTTTCATACGATTTTAAGTTTTCACAAAAAGTCAAAAAAAACTAGCACTATAATGCCAGCTTTCTTTTATTTATTTTCTAATATTTCTGCACAATTTACACATATATCAACATATTTTTTATGCATTCCTACATCATTTTTATAATTATGACATCTTATGCACAGAGTTCCTCTTGATTTAGATATAGTTATTTTTTGTTTTTCAGAAAGTTCTAATTCTAATTCAGAAATATTAAGTGTTCTTAGAAAATCTTCTTTATTCTCACTTAGAAAATCAACTAATTTTTGATTTCCTTCTATTTTAAGACAAATTTGGAATGTATTTTCTACAGTTTTAGCTTCTATTGCTTTATTTATTTTTTTATTTAATTTTCTTTTAAATTCATATATTTTATCCCATTTATGATACTCTTCTTTAAAATCATAATCTTTAAAATCAAAATCTGTTATTTTATCCAAATCCTTTTGCTTTGTGTTTAAATATTCTATAAATATAAGCGGAATAAGTGGATTTAAGTATAAATTAAATAGTTTTAAAATATCAAGTAATGTAGACTGAGTTGCTCTTCTCCTTTTATCATTTTCGTTTAAAACATATAGATTATATTTTATACTATTAAAATATTCTCGGCACAACTTTTTTTTACAGAATTTCCTTATTTTCATATATGCTTTATAGAAATCAAACTTTGTAAATAATTCTTCCAACTCTTTATATAGCTGTAATATACACATGTAAATATATTTATCTTGATCATATCTTTCTGTAATTTCTATATAATGATGTTTAGAATTAAAGTCATATAAATTTGATGTAATATAGTTCATTGTCCTTCTTAAAACATCATACATTAATTGTTCTTCTTTTATTTTTATATCATCTATTTTTAGATTTAAAACATTTGCTTTATGTATTGCCCAAAGCCTTAATATATCTGAATTATACTTGTATATAACATCATATATATCAAGCCCTACATTTAGCGATCCAATTGTATCAAAATCAGCAAGTTTTTTTATATCCTTATCTACTATTCCACAAATATACATTTCATCTATTTTTGACATTTTCTCTAGAAATTCAACGCTGTAGTAACAAATATTCAAAGCTCTATTTAATGTATCTATATTGGTTACTAATATGTTTTTTGAATTTTCTTTTAAGACATCAGAACATAACAATTCAAAATTATAGTTTAAAGAACCTTCCTCAAAAAAATACAGATCACTTTCACATTTACATAGATTATTGCTACCAAGTTGTTCTTCAGGAAATATTTTATTCCTATTTTTAAATTCCTCTTCTATAACATTTTTTTTAAACCAATCTACTACAGCATCATTTGTTATTTTTTCTCCACATGCTCCACATTCAAGTGCTGGTACTATAACTCCATGTTGATTTTGACTTGATATTTTAAGTAATTTTTTATTATTTCTTTTAAATTTAGTATGACTTCTATATTTAGTTTCAATCATATTATTTACTTCATCTTCATTACTATTTTGTTTCATATACCATGATGTAAGATATCTATATACTTGTATATTATGACATTTTTTACATTTTGTAACTTGCACATCTTCATATTCTTTATATATTATATAATCGCCATAATATAGATATTTAACTATTTCATTATTTACTTCTTGATAATCTTTATATCTATATGTGTTTATATAATTACATATTTTACCATCTTTTTCTATACAGTTTCTTATATTATTTAGTCCATTTTCTTTATATATTATATATTCAAGCATGCTATGCGCTGGATTTACAGTTATAGCACTTGTCTTTATATCTTTTAACTTTTGAGATGTAAGTATACATTTTACCTTTTTAGTATAATCTAAAGAATTTTTCAAAACTATATTTTTAAAATCATTTGAATCATACTCTCTTAAAACTTTATATTCTTTTATAAATGACTTATCCATATATTCTTTTACCAAACTACTCATTATAACATAATGGGTTTTAATATTTGGTACTAAACTAAACTCTACTAAACTATATTTTTGATCTTTTTGAAACGCTATATATTCTGAATTTACTAAAGTCCAAGGAGCTTTTGTAGATACTACTACATATGTATGAGCTAAATTACTATATGTACTAAATAAATAGTCATTATCTTCTGCTATTTTATATATAATTTTATAAACAGGTATACTTTGTTTTGTACTTATTGCCATTTCTTCATTACATCTTACACATACTTTCGTAGGTACTTTTTTATTAACGATTTTCCCCACTTTATACAATTCTAAAAATCTATCATACATCCTATATATATATTCTTTATCATAGGTAGTATTTATTTTTGTTTTTCCACTTATTATATTACCAGACTTTGCTATATTGTCTACTTCTTTTTTCATTATTTCGTATAACATCTTATATCTCTCATCACTACTTCCTGCAATATATGAGAAAATAATATCATTATCAACTTTATAACCTTTTATTAACATATATCTAGTTATTGTATCTTTTATTATATTTTCCAGTATAAGTGAACTATTTGAATCAATGTTTATATGAACAGGTAATTTTGAAATATATGCATTAAGTTCTGATTTTTTATTCTTTTCCAAATAGAATTGATATTGATCTGCATCAGTTAGTTTTTTTATGAAAAAATCTGTCATAAGTTTTTTATCATTATTTAAATATAGTTGTTTCTTAGGAAGATTCAATGTATCTTCATATTTTTCTTTTTTTTCTTTTTTCTTTTCAGTTTCCTTTGTTTTCATATATTCACCTTCGTTCACTAACATTTATTAAATTATACTAGTGAATAAAACTTTTTGCAATATTTATTGTAAAATTTTCTAATTATTTTATAATATATTTAGAAAATACTAATTTATTAATATAATTTATTCATGTAACACTTTAAAATTATATACATAATATATCGCAAGGAGGTATTTTTTTATGGAAAGAGATTGTCATATGATGAATTGCAATAATGAAATATTAAACGTAACTAATGATAATAACGCTTATGGATGTGTAAAATTAGGAGATACTGCTCCGCAATTTAATGCTACTAGTACTTTTGGTAATATAAGTATTAGTGACTATGCAGGTAAATGGTTAGTATTTTTTTCGCATCCTCGGAGATTTTACACCGGTCTGCACTACTGAATTTTTATCTTTTGCAAAATATAACTCTGAGTTTGCAAAAATAAACACTTCACTTTTAGGACTTTCAATTGATAGTAATGCATCACATCTTGCTTGGGTATATAACATATACCAAAATACAGGAATTCAAATTCCTTTTCCTATAGTTGCAGATAGAGATATGAAAATATCTAAAATGTATGGTATGATAGCACCAAACGTAAACAATACTGAAACAATAAGAAATGTATACATAATAGACCCTGAACAAAAAATACGTGCTATTCTACAATATCCTTTAACTAACGGTAGAAATATTGGAGAAATATTAAGACTTGTTTTGGCACTTCAAACAACTGATAAAGATGGTGTTGCAACACCTGCAAATTGGTTGCCTGGTCAACCAGTTATTGTACCTTCTCCAAAAACATTTGATGAATTACTAGAAAGAGTACAAAATCCTATGGGATATAATTGTATGGATTGGTATCTATGTTTCAAAGGAGAATATCAAAATATAATGGCAAATAACATTTCAAATATTACTAATGATTTTAATAATATGTTTACATATAACTCTCAAAGATATTTTAATAACTAGAAGGAGGTTTTATTATGAATAATGATTGCTGTAATAACAATTCAAGCTCAATTTGTAGTTGCTTAGGAAATATTTTCTCTGGTAATTGTTGTTGGATTATTGTACTTATAATAGTACTACTATTCTTAATGTGCACTTGTAATGGCAGTGATAGTTCTAGTAACTGTTGTTGCTAAAAAAAGGGGCGTATACAAATTGTATATGCCTCTTTACCTTTTTTATATCTTTATTTTTTTAATTTTTTGATGCTTCTTCTATTGCCACTGCCACTGCAACAGTTGCTCCAACCATTGGATTATTACCCATTCCAATAAGTCCCATCATTTCAACATGAGCAGGTACTGATGAAGAACCAGCAAATTGTGCATCTGAATGCATTCTTCCCATTGTATCAGTCATTCCATATGAAGCAGGACCTGCAGCCATATTATCAGGATGTAAAGTTCTTCCTGTTCCACCGCCTGATGCAACTGAAAAATATTTTTTACCTTGTTCTACACATTCTTTTTTATATGTACCAGCAACTGGATGTTGAAATCTAGTAGGATTTGTAGAATTACCTGTAATAGATACATCTACTTTCTCTTTATGCATTATTGCAACACCTTCTCTTACATCATCAGCTCCATAACATCTTACATCAGCTCTTTCACCTTTTGAATATGGTGTTTCACTTACAATTTTAAGTTCACTTGTATAATAATCAAATTCTGTTCTAACATATGTAAATCCATTAATTCTTGATATTATTTGTGCAGCATCTTTACCAAGTCCATTAAGTATTACTCTTAATGGAGTTTTTCTTACTTTATTTGCTGATTTTGCAATACCTATTGCTCCTTCTGCTGCAGCAAATGATTCATGCCCTGCTAAAAACGCAAAACACTCGGTTTCTTCTCTAAGTAACATAGCTGCTAAGTTTCCATGTCCAAGTCCAACTTTTCTATCATCTGCAACTGACCCTGGAATACAAAACGATTGTAATCCTTCTCCTATTGCCTCTGCTGCCTTATCAGCTTTTATTTCTCCTTTTTTTATTGCAATTGCTGCTCCAACTATATATGCATAGCATGCATTCTCAAAACATATTGGCTGTATTGATTTAACTATGTTATATACATCGATTCCCTTATCATCACATATTTTTTTTGCTTCTTCTACTGAAGAAATTCCATATTTATTTAATGTTTTATTTATTTGTTCTATTCTTCTTTCATAACTTTCAAATAATGCCATTTCATATTCCTCCTATTCATGCCTTGGATCTATTATCTTTTTAGCTTCATCTATTCTTCCGTATTTTCCACTTGCTTTTTCAATAGCTTCCATTGGTTCAATTCCTTTTTTAATATTTTCCATCATTTTTCCTAAGTTTACAAACTTATATCCAATTATTTCATCATTTTCATCTAAACCAATCTCAGTTATATATCCTTCAGCTAACTCTAGATATCTAGGTCCTTTTGATACCGTACTATAGCAAGTACCTATCTGACTTCTAAGTCCTTTTCCCAAATCTTCAAGTCCAGCACCAATAGGTAGTCCTCCCTCAGAAAAGGCAGATTGACTTCTACCATAAACTATTTGTAAAAATAACTCTCTCATTGCTGTGTTTATAGCATCACAAACTAAATCTGTATTAAGTGCTTCAAGTATTGTTTTCCCAGGTAATATTTCTGATGCCATAGCAGCAGAATGTGTCATACCTGAACATCCAATTGTTTCTACTAATGCTTCTTGAATTATTCCTTCCTTTATATTTAAAGTTAATTTACAAGCTCCTTGTTGTGGTGCACACCAACCTATACCATGAGTAAGTCCTGAAATATCTGTAACTTCTTTTGACTTTACCCATTTTCCCTCTTCAGGAATAGGTGCAGGTCCATGATTTGCTCCTTTTCTTACATAACACATTTTTTTTACTTCATCCGAATAAATCATATTTTTATACCTCCCTGTATATACAACTGTTAGTAAAATATAACAAATTGTTACTAATCAATTATATCACAATTGGCTATGCAAGTAAATACAAAAAGCAAGAAATATCTACAAAAACTCCCAGAGTAATATTACTCTGAGAGTTTGTTATAACTTCATAAATCTATCATAAATATACTTTAAATTATTTATAGTATCTTCGTTATATTTAACAAGCTTCTCATTTCTTTTTTTTGAATTATCAATTAATATAACAGATATAATTAATAAAATGCAAAAAATTACCATTAATATGTAAATGTTATATCTATACTCCATTATTTGCTGTATATTAAACATTTTATCATCTCCTGTACATATTATACAATATCTCTGTAAGAATTGCAATACACACATTAGAAAAACTTGTCGTACAAATTAAAGTTATTATGTTATACAATTAACTTGGGTGATTTATATGGGTGTAAAGATTAACTTTGACAAAAAAAGAGTGTCTGCTAGTTACAAAACAATTTATCTAAAAAATGATACAATTGAAGCAATTGATAAAATAGCAGCAAAAAACAACACATCTTTTAACAACGTAGTAGTAAGCATGCTAGAATATTGTTTAAAAGATGGATATGAAAATTAACAAAAATAGTACCGTATATATTTGAGGTAAATTAGATTAACTCAAATATATACGGTATTAAAAAATACTTCAAAATATTAATATGTATTAATATTTTAGAAGCATTCTTTTTATTATACAGCTAAAGAACTTTTTTCTTCTAATCTTAATTTATCTGCAATCATCGCTATAAATTCAGAATTTGTAGGTTTACCTTTATTTGAATTTACAGTGTATCCAAAAATTTTATCATGCATTTCTATCTGTCCTCTATTCCATGCAACTTCTATAGCATGCCTAATTGCTCTTTCAACTCTTGATGGTGTAGTGTTATACTTGCTTGCAAGTGTAGGATATAACGTTTTGGTTATAGAATTTATTATATCCTCATTTTTAATTGAAAGTAAGATTGCTTCCCTTATATATTGGTATCCTTTTATATGTGCAGGTACTCCAACATCATGTATCATATTTGTTACTCTTACTTCAAGTGGCAAATTACTCTTTGTTTTCATATCTTTTTTTGCATAGTATACAGGTTGCATTGAAACATATGAATCATTTTGTTGTAGATCTCTTAGTCTATCTATAAGTGTGGCCATATCAAATGGTTTTACAACATAGTATGTTGCTCCATATGATATTGCTTTTTGAGTTATTTTTTCTTGTCCAATAGAAGACATTACTATAGTAACAGGTACTACACCTTCTGACCTTGATAACTCTTCAAGAACTGTAAGTCCATCTTTTTCTGGCATTATTATATCTAATAATAATATGTCAGGCTTTTTTTCATCAATCATACTCATTACATTCTGGCCGTCATATGCTGTCGCAATAACTTCCATATCATCTTGTGTGTTTATGTACATAGATAATAATTTTACGAATTCCTTATTATCATCTACCACCATAATTTTTAATTTGTTATTATTCATCAAAACCTCCTAATATTTACCAAAATAGTATGAACTAATTATACCTATATTTTTTAAAAATATCAAGTGTTTTTGTAATTTTTTACCATCGAGTTTTGTCGAATTTCATCAAAGATATCTAATATAATTGATAATAAAAACACAATTAAATAAAAACTTACAAAAAAATGTGAGGGATTTTATTTCCCCCACAATTGTTATATAACATTAAATTTTAACAATCTTATTAATATATAGTAAGATTTCCTTCACCTTTTTTAATAAAAATTGTACACTCTGGGTCGTCTATTGTAATAGTCATTATAATAATTTGCCCATCATCTTTTGACTCTTTAGATATTTGTATAGAAGAACCATCTTCCTCATAATCAGTAAGATAGAAATCTTCTTTTTCTACTAAATAATCATAGTATTGATTTACATCATCAATTACTGAATTTTCTCCATCTATTTTATACACGACTGTTTTTGTATCAACACCTGACTCAGTTGAAAATGCTGTAGATTGTACTGTTCTTTTTCCAACTACAGATTTAAGTGATGGAATTTGATCATCACCAAACGTATAATAATCGGCATTTGCTGTATTATTTACTGCAATTAAAGCTACTGCAAACAATATAATTCCCATAAGTACTATTACACCTATTATTATTCCTAAAACTTTTAATACTTTCATATATACCTCCCCATAAATAATTTATGTATTTTTAAATACATTTTACTTATATCATATCATAGTTATTTTTTCAATACTTTTGTGTATTTTTTTGTAAAAATTTGTATTAAAATTTACTAATAAATATAAAAAGCACTAATTATATATATTTATAATTAATACTTTTTATATTTATTTGTTTTATTTAATTATGTAATCTTTTAATTTTATTTTGAATTTATATATTATAACCTATTGGTCATCAGTATTGTTTTCCTCAAGTGTTACTTTTATATCAACATAATTTGAATTTCTATATACCTTAAGTGTTATAGTATCTCCTACCTTCTTGCTATTTTTTATTTCATTTAACTCTTCCATTGTAGTTACATCAGTATCATCAGCTTTAGTTATTATATCACCTTTTTTAAGTCCTGCTTTTGAAGCCCCTGTATTTTGTGATACTTCAGATACATAAATACCCTCAACTAAATTATATCTATCTGCAGTTGTTTTATCGACACTAAAGCCTGTTATTCCTATATATGGTCTTGATATTTTTTTGTTTTTTATAAGTTCATCAACAATTGGTATTGCATCATCTACAGGTATTGCAAAACCAATTCCCTCTACATCTGTTTCGCTTATTTTAGCAGTATTTATTCCAACTACTTCACCGGATGAATTTACTAATGCTCCACCACTATTTCCTGGATTTATAGCAGCATCTGTTTGTATTAAAGTATATGATATTCCTTCAAATGTAACTTTTCTATTTACAGCTGATATATATCCACCTGTTACTGTACTTGCAAATTGTTGTCCAAGTGGATTACCTATTGCAACAGCAATTTCTCCAACTTTTACATCAGATGACTTACCTATTTTAGCACTTGTAAGTCCAGTTTTATCAATTTTAAGTACTGCAAGATCTGATACTTCATCTCCACCTACTATTGTAGCTGAAATTTCATCTTCACTATTATATAATGTAACTGTAACAGTTGCACTTGAATTTCCTATTGCTTCAGAAATAACATGATAGTTTGTTATAATATAACCATCTTGCGAATATATTATTCCAGATCCTTCTGAACCAGAATCTTCAAGTAGTCCCATACTCTGAGTAATATATGTAACTTTTACACCAACTATTGATGGACTAGTTTCTTCTGCTATTGCAACCACAGGATTTTCTACTCCCTCAATTTTATATGTTGTATTAGTACTACTAGTTGTATCATTTGTACTAGTATCACTAGTACTTACATAACCATCTTTTACTATAACATACATAAAAGCTGCTCCTAAAAATGTAGCAAGAAGTGCAACAAAAAATATAACTACTATATTAGATATATTTTTTTTAGGTTTTATAAATTCTTTATCATTCATATTTTTACCTCCATATATTTAAAATATTTAAACATTTTTTCCTGCTGTATATGCAGTAGAAAATGCTATTTGTAAATTAAATCCTCCAGTATACGCATCTACATCTATTATTTCACCCGCAAAATATAATCCTTGAATTAGTTTAGATTCCATAGTTTTAGGATTTATTTCTTTTACATCTATACCTCCAGATGAAATAACAGCAAGATCAATTGGCATTAAATCTTTGATATGGAAATCAAAAGACTTAAGAAGTTTAACAATGTTCTTTCTTTCTTCTTTAGTAATTTGATTTACTTTCTTTGACTCATCTATATTGCTTTTTTTAATAACTACAGGAATAAGTTTCTTAGGTAGTAAATCATCCAAACTATTTTTAAATTCTTTATTTGCATATTTTTCAAAATCCCTACACACTCTTTTATCTAATGTATCCTCACTAAGAGATGGCTTTAAATCAACTGACAAAATTATCTCCTTATTGCTTAGTTTTTGTTTTAAATTGTCCAACCTATTTATTTTACTACTTGCACTGAGTATAATAGGACCTGATACACCAAAATGAGTAAATAACATCTCACCAAAATCAGTATATATTAATTTATCTTTTTCTAGTATTTTTATACCTACATTTTTAAGAGATAAACCTTGTAACTGTTCTGTAATATTTGAATATGTCTTAATTGGTACAAGACCTGGTACTATTTTTACAATATTATGTCCAAGTTTTTTTGCAATATTATATCCATCACCTGTACTTCCTGTAGTTTTGTAGCTCATACCTCCTGTAGCAAGAATACATTTTTTACAGTTTAATGTTTTTCCATTTTCAAGCTTTATTCCTTGTACTCTCTTATCGTGTACTATTATCTCACTTACTTGTGAACTTAATATGACATTTATATTATTTTTTTTTATTTCTTTTTTTAGTGCAAAAACTACATCTTCTGCCTTGTCAGATACAGGAAAAACTCTGCCTCCTCTTTCTACTTTGGTCATTATTCCTAGATTTGCAAAATATTTTACTACATCATTATTATTAAAATTTGCAAAACTGCTATACATAAATTTATAGTTTTTTACAATGTTATTTTTAAAATCTTCTTCTGTTCCACTAAAAGTTACATTGCATCTTCCTTTTCCTGTTATTTTTAGTTTGTTTCCCAAATCAGAAGTTTTTTCAACAATGCATACGGTATTACCATTTTTAGCAGCAATAATAGCTGCAAACATTCCTGCTGCTCCTCCACCTATAACTATAACATCGGTCAAAATATTTTTATTCATACTTATTCTCCTAATGCATTAGAAATTGCATTACATATAGCAATTTTAGCAGATTCATATGTAAGTCCTCCTTGCATATATGCAACATATGGTGGCCTTATAGGGCTATCAGCTGAAAGTTCAATAGAAGCGCCTTCAACAAAAGTACCAGCTGCCATAATAACTTTATCAGAGTATCCAGGCATATCCCATGGATATGGTGTAACTTGGCTATCAACAGGACTTGCATATTGTATTCCTTGTATGAATTTTATAAGTAAATCCTCATCATTAAATTTTATAGCTTGTATTATATCGGTTCTTTTTTCGTTATATTTAGGTAATGTTTCAAATCCTAAAGCATCTAACATACAAGAACATAAAGTCGCTGATTTTACTGCATTTTTTACTACAGATGGACTTAAAAATAATCCTTGTAGTATATTTCTGTTTTGATCTAACGTTGCCCCACATTCTTTTCCAATTCCAGGGCATGTAAGTCTTTCTGAGCAAAGTTGAATTAAGTCTTTTCTCCCTACAATATATGCTCCTGTTTCACACAGTCCACCTCCGATGTTTTTTATAAGGCTACCAACAACAACGTCTGCTCCAACATTTGTAGGCTCAGTTTTTTCTACAAATTCTCCATAACAATTATCCACCATTATTATTATATCTTTATCTATTTTTTTAATCTCATTAATTACATTTTGTATATCTTCAACTGATAAAGATTTTCTAAATGAATATCCCTTAGACCTTTGTATTTCTATTACTTTTACTTTGTTATTAAGTATATATTCCTTGATTTTTTCTATATCAAAGTTTCCATCAGATAAAAGTGATATTTCATCATACTTAACCCCATAATTTTTAAGACTATGAGAATTCTCTTCGATTCCAATCACTTGATGTAATGTATCATATGGTCTTCCACTTATTGAAAGTAGAGTATCTCCCGGCATAAGTAATGCGTAAAGGGCAGTTGATAAGGCATGTGTTCCATTTACAAATTGGACTCTAACTAAAGCATCTTCGCATTCAAATACTTCTGAATATATTTTTTCAATTGATTCTCTTCCTACATCGTTATATCCATATCCTGTCGTTTTCATAAGATGCATTTGGGATATTTTATTGTTTTGAAATGCTTTTAAAACCTTTGCTTGGTTTTCAAAAGCTATATCATCAATTTTTTTATATATTTCTTTTAACTTTATTTCACTTTCTGTTACCAAAGATTGTATTTTTTTTGAAATTTTAAACATTTCATATGCATTTTGCATTATTATCACCTATATTATTATACCATATATGGTCAATAGATTATATACAAAATAGATATAGAAAACGTTTTCCATATCTATTATATAATTTAAAAATTAAGTATTAAAAATCAAT
The DNA here is from genome assembly GCA_964593045.1 of uncultured Clostridiaceae bacterium. Lineage (GTDB taxonomy): Bacteria > Bacillota > Clostridia > TANB77 > CAG-465 > JAOAHC01. The sequence continues at coordinate 2,313 of CAZQJQ010000001.1, read as the reverse complement.
ATATTATTACTGTTTTTCAACTGTAGCATTATTTGCTCCCCAAGGACTACCATCGGGTACACTTTCTGTCTTGTACTTTATTTTAGTTATATTTGAATCATTTAAAAATGTATTTGATGATATTGATGTAATAGTAGATGGAAGAATTACCTCTGTTATTTTACTTGAATCTCCAAACGCATATGAGTTAATTATCTTAAGGCCTTCTGGAAGAGTTATTCTTCCAGTAATACCAGTTTGAGCAAATGCATTATCTTTTATTTGTAAAAGATTTACGCATTCTGAAAAATCTACTGTGGCTAAATTTAAATCATTACTAAATGCATTAACACCAATAGCTATAGTATTTGCCGGTATATTTATTCTTGTTAATGATGTACAATTTCTAAATGCATAATCTCCTATTACAGTAACTGAATTTGGTAATGTAATATTCTTAAGAGCAGTAAATCCCTCAAAAGAATTAGCAGCTATAAAAGAAACATCATTTGTAAACTCAACTGTCTCTATTTTTGTATTACTATATGAAAATACAGTTTTTACTCCTAAATTTCCTACTATATACTGTGGCACTGTTATCTTTACAATACTATCACAGTTCTGAAATGATTGACTAGTAACACTTGTAAGTGTAGAAGGTAATATAACCTCAGTAATTTCATGACAATTAGCAAATGCATTATTTCCTATAACTCTAACTCCTTCTGGTATTTTTAAAATACCAGTAAGACCTGTCATATTAAATGCATCATCACCTAATTCTTCTAGATTACTATTCTCCGGGAAATCAATTTCTGTTAAATCATGAGAAATCGAAAAAGCTTGTGCACCGATTGTTTTTGTACTTTCTGGTATATTTATAGTTTTAATAGCACAGTTTCTAAATGCATAATCACCTATACTTTGTACAGAATCTGGTAACTCTATATTTTCCAAAACTATGAAATCTAAGAAACATGAGTCTGTTATACTAGTTATGCTACCACTAAAATCAACGGTTTTAAGTGAAGTCTTAGCAGAATAAAATATACTATCTACTCCAGTAATACCAGCAACATACTGTGGAATTGTTATACTTTCAATATCAGTACAATTTGAAAAGGCAGATGTTGATATGTTATTTACACTTGCAGGTATATTTACTTCTTGTAAGTTACTACAATTATTAAAGGCATAATTTTCTATATTTTTTACACCATATTCAAATTCTATTCTTGTTAAAGTAGAGCAATTATCAAAAGCTCCTTGTTCTATGTTTGTTATAGTTCCAGGTATTACTACATCTACTATATTTGTATTATTATAAAAAGCAGAGGAATCTATTGCCGTTACAGTTTTTCCATTTATTTTACTTGGAAACCTAATCTGAGTTGGATAATCAGATATTGAATCATCAAATCCTGTTATAGTTATAGTTCCATCCTCATTTTCAATATATTTAAAATAACTTGCACTTGTTTCTGGTATATTATTTGCCCATGTATTTTCTATAACTTCTAGATTCATTTCCTTAGCTAGTTTTTTTTCATTTTCATCATCACCTATATATACAAGCTCTCCTCTTCTTACTTCAAATTTTTCAGTATCTTCATCTGACATAGAAGGAATTATATCTTGCATATTTTTAGCATCATCTATTAATTCATTATCATATGTGGCATTTGATTTTGTTGCAAAAAGCAAAACAGAATCATAGTCTCCAGCAAGTCTGTTGTATTTGTTATTTTTGTATTCATTTAAATCATGTATATACGCTGAAATATTATTTTTAAAAACAGTATTTCTAGCAGAAAATATTGGGTTATTTGTAACCATACTTATTATAACAGCACCAGCTAAAATAATCATAACAACAATTGTTATTACAAGTACAATCAAACTAATTCCTCTTTTTTTATATATCATAATTTTTTTCATAATCTACCCCTTATTATATATTCCCTAAATCATTAATTTTATAACTAATATATATCATAAAAATTAAGTATTTTCAAGTGTTATGTAACTATTTAAAAGAAAAATACATACTAAAATATACTAGCAGGTACTTTAGTATCTGCTAGTATATTTATGCTATATTTTAAGTTTCTCTATTTCACCTTTACTTAACTTTGTTACTTTCTCTATTACATTTATCTCTATTCCCATTTCCAGCATGTTTTTTGCTACTTTTATTTTTTCTAATTGTTCTCCTTCTTTTTTGCCTATCATTTTTCCTTCTGTTATTCCTATTGTTTTGCCTTCTGTTATTCCTATTGTTTTACCTTCTGTTATTCCTATCATTTTGCCCTTTTTTATGCCTTCTTTTTTTGC